>JAQWOT010000020.1 GCA_029245725.1 SAR324 cluster bacterium
ACAGTTTGACAGAGCGCAATACTTTGACAACATGCGTGAAGAGCGGCTGAAAGAGCAGAGGCGTCTCCATGGTACGGACAACGTTGGAGACGAGTTTGCCGACTCGTTTTGAAAAAGACGTTTTATTTTGTTCTTTGGCAAATTAGGGGGTTGTTCTCGTTTTCTTGAAAGGGGTAAAACAGAGCAAGATTGAATTTGATCGGAGTGAATGTCAGGTACTCTTTGCACAACCGGCAACGACTGGAAATATCGCGCGGAACCAGACGTTGCCGGTTAAAGTCTAGTTTTTTAGTAAGTCATAATATTTTGTTGAATAAAGCTCTTAAGTGATGAGTGTAGCCCTCTCCCCCGCTCACCCCTCCCAATTAATTCTGATACCTGTATTGTGTGTGAGAACAGATAACAAAACTCACCACGGGTAAACCATGATTCTCAAACACTTGATCTGCTACCTGCTCATCAGCCTCCTGATTGTTCCGACAGGATGGGCATCACAACAAAGAGCCATTCGCCCCGTGAGCCTCAAGATGCCTGATGGAAATCAGGTCAAACTCTATCAGGGTAGCTATGCCTTGGTGATTGGCGCCAGCAACTATCAGGACAACGCATGGGGTGATCTGAGTAGTGTCGGGAAGGATGTGAGCGCCGTTCGTCAGGCGCTGGAAGGGCAAGGGTTTCAAGTCCAAACTGTAATGGATCCCACTGAAGATGACTTGATCGATGAGATCAACGACTTCATTGACGCTCACGGCTATGAGCAGGATAACCGGCTTCTGTTCTACTATGCTGGCCATGGCTACACCCAAGAGCGCAATGGTCGCAAATTTGGCTATCTGGTGCCTGTAGATGCTCCGAACCCTTATGACAATGAAAGAGCGTTCTTCCGCAAATCCCTCAAGATGGAGCAGATTCTCTCATGGGCCAAACAGATTGAATCCAAACACGCATTGTTTGTCTTTGACTCCTGCTTCTCTGGTTCAGTTCTCCAATCTAGAGCGGTTGCAGTTCCAGAAGACATTTCCTACTCAACAGCAAAGCCAGTGCGCCAATTTCTCTCTGCAGGCAGCGCCAATCAGACAGTTCCGGCAGATAGTATTTTTCGACCACTGTTTATTCGAGGCATTGAAGGCAAAGCTGATCTAGATCAGGACGGGTATGTGACAGGCGTCGAGTTAGGCATGTTTCTACAGAAGCAGGTGCCCCGTTACCAGACTGGACAAACGCCCCAATACGGCAAAATTCTTGACCCGTATTTAGATGAAGGGAATTTTGTTTTTGAAGTTAAACGGCAGTCCCCAAAACCTAAGCTACAAGCTGCACCTCCAGCAGTAGCCTCCGTTGAATTGGGTGATCTTCAGGAACAGGCTGATGATGCTGAAAAGGCTCAGCTTGAACAACAAAGAATTAAGACTCAATGGCAGGAATGGCAACAGAGGATGCAGAAAGATTATGACAAGGTCACAGCCTTTGAGCAGCAAGCAATTGAGAGTAAGTTAAAAGTTCAGTCGTGGGAGCGGTTCTTAAGTAGCTGGAAGAACGAAAACCCATACTCAGAGCAAGATAAAGAGCTTAGGTCAAAGGCTCAGACACGAATAGTTTATTGGCAGAAAGAAATTCAGCAGCAGAAAACAAAGCAACAAGCCGTGAAACAGCAGAAAAAACCAGCGGAAGTTGCTTTGAGTGGCAAAGATGCGTTGAAGAAACTGAAAAAAACCAAGTCATGTGTAAGTTGTGATTTGCAGG
>JAQWOT010000021.1 GCA_029245725.1 SAR324 cluster bacterium
TGGCAGCCTCTGTTGAAAGGGATGCAGAGCGACTCAGGACTTTCCCAGTAACAAAATCTTATTTCTTCCTCAATGATGGTACCCCAATTCCTGAAGGAACAGTGTTGCGCAATCTAGATTTTGCCCAAACATTGCGCCTGATTGCTGCACAAGGCAGTGAGCCTTTCTACTACGGGGAAATTGCCAGAGACATTGTTCGGGCTGTGCAAGAAGCCAAGGGCAACCCCGGCAAACTATCGCTTGCTGATCTCAGAAATTATTGGGTAATTGAAAGGCCACCGGTTTGTCATGACTATAAGCAGTTTCAGGTTTGTGGAATGGGTCCTCCCTCTTCAGGTGCACTTACCATTGGGCAAATGCTTGGCATGCTTAGTCACTTCAATCTGAAAGACCTGTCACCGACTGGAGTAAAATTCACACACCTCTTTGCAGAGGTGAACTTGCTGGCATTTAAAGATCGAGGCCTTTACATGGCAGATAGTGACTACGTGGACATGCCTACCAAAGGCTTGCTTGACCCTAAATATTTGGAGATGAGATCCAAACTAATCAATTCAAACAAGGTTTCTGATGGTATGTCAGCAGGTTCACCGCCAACCACCCTGAGTTACAAGCTCAGCCCTGATGCTTCCATGGAACTTCCCTCTACAAGCCACTTCGCAATTGTCGATGCTCAGGGCAATGCTGTCAGTATGACGACGACTATTGAGAATGGGTTTGGCTCCCGGCTGATGACCAGGGGATTTTTACTCAATAACGAATTGACTGATTTTTCCTTTCGGCCTGAGCAGGATGGTCGTCTGATTGCCAACCGGCTTGAACCTGGGAAGCGTCCCCGATCTTCCATGTCACCAACACTCGTGTTTAATTCAAGGGGGCACTTACACATGGCTGTCGGTTCTCCTGGTGGTAGCCGAATCATACCCTATGTCGCCAAAACCCTTTTGGGAGTTCTTGAATGGAATATGGATATTCAGGAGGCGATCAATCTTCCAAACATTGCCAAAAACTTTGGCACCCTGGAGTTGGAAACTGGCACTCAAGCGGAGCAATTGAAAGTGAACATGGAGCAAATGGGGCACAAGGTTAGAGCTCGCTCACTCACCAGTGGCCTACAAGGAGTTGTTGTTACTCCTTCCGGATTGGTTGGTGGAGCAGATCCACGCAGGGAGGGACTAGTCCTTGGCGAATGAGGTTGCATAATGCTTGATTTTGTTTGTTAGAGAGTGATTGTTTCTCGTCTATTGAACTAGCTTACAATCATTCAACTTCTGATAATTTGAACCTTTAACTTATTAATATGAGTAAATCATGAGATTTTTAGGTAGCTTTAAAAAGACATGTACCTTTGAGCGCTGGCAACAATTGGTTAGTGACTTAAAGCCTCATACCGACAAGCATGGGTTGAGAGTTATCTTTGCTACAGAAAGTGAGGATGGCTCCATGATCTACGATGTCAGTGAGGCCAAGACGATGGAGGGAGCTAAAGCTTTTTTATCTGACCCAGAGGTTATGAGAATGAGAAAAGAAGCAGGAGTGGATATTGATAGCCAAGAGATGATTGCTAGTGTCGATAAATTTCATATTTTCCAATAATTGAAGCATTTTGACTTCATTTAGCTGCCTGTCTCCAGCAGAGAATTCATCGCTTGCTGAGCCTTGTTAGCAATGCTCTGCTGGGCAGCAGGGATAAACTTGGCATATCGGCGGGTCATCGGTGAGCCAGGGGCATGTCCTAATTGATAGGCTACCTCAGCCAGCGTCGCTCCATTAGATAACATCATTGAAGCAACTGTATCTCG
>JAQWOT010000022.1 GCA_029245725.1 SAR324 cluster bacterium
ACTGATTCATGATTTGGAGGCGTGTGAATTCAGCAAGTTCCATCGCCACATCAGCATCGCGTATTATCGATTCAGCGGCAGACAAGTTTTCTGCATCTAGTCGAAGACTGACTAAGTTGCTTTGCAGGGCCGAGCGCTGTAAGGCACCTAACTCTCCACGTGAACTAGCAATCTCACCAATCGCTTTATCTACAATGCTGATCGCAGATGCTGCGCCTGACGGAGTACGAACATCAACCTCTGCCAAACTCGAACCTCCATCTTCAGAACTACCAATCCCTAATTTGTCGGTAGTAATGTTTGGCAAAACCAACATTAACCTATTGCCCTTACCAGCTCTTTGGGACGAAGAACTGCCAAAACCAATCTGAAATTCCAACTCAGAGTTAGTTCCATTCAGAAGAAGTTTTGATCCAAATTGCGTGTTCTGGGCGATTCGATCTATTGAGTTCAGAGCGTTCTGAATCTCAGACTGAGACGCTGCAACAACTAACTCATCATTTACACCGGTATTCGCTGCGGCAACAGCCCGTTGACGAATATTGACCAGTAGTCTGGAAACTTCGTCCATTGCGCCCTCTGCTGTCTGTACTACAGAGGCTGCTACCTCGGTATTCTGAGCTGCTTCCTTCAAACTACCGATTTGAGATCGTAGACTCTCTGAGATCATGAGGGATGCTGGACCATCAGCAGCCGAGTTAATTTTTTGTCCCGATGCTAGTTTCTCAATAGATTTTGAGAGCATCGCATCATTCTGGGCTAAGTACCGATTAGCAGTCAGCGCCGCAATATTTTGATTGATTCGCAGGCTCATGCCGAGCTCCTATCGTTGATTTTATTCTGAATTCGAAATCTCATCCCGATAAATGTAGGGTAAGTTTGCAATTTGAGAATCTTTCTAGCCTAGAAGTCAGGCCAATGGGATGGGATCACCACTGGCCTAAGACCTCTTCTTCATTGAGAAGAAAGTAAGTGAGCTACATTTTGAGGCATTGCATTGGCCTGAGCCAATTGTGCAGTAGCAGCTTGCGTCATGATCTGATTGCGTGTGAAAGCAGCCAGTTCAACTGCAACATCAGCATCACGAATATTGGATTCTGCAGCTGTTAGATTTTCAGTCGCCACTCTGAGAGTGGTCAGATTTGACTCCAGCGTATTTTTCTGGAAGGCACCCAAATCGCCACGACTCGTGGTTATCTGACTGATGGCTTCATCAATCACGCTCATTGCGGCATTAGCACCTTCACTGGTTGTAACATCCACATCAGCTAAACTAGAAAAGCCACCATCGTTTGGTGCTCCCTTAGCCAATTCTGTCGTGATTATATTTGGCAAAGCAATACCCGCGATCTGGCCTTGATTTGCTCCAATCTGGAAAGACAGATTCCTCTGCGTTGAATCTTCTTCACTGCCGTTTAAAAGCTTCTCCCCACCAAACTGAGTGTTCTGAGAAATTCTGTCTATTGAGCTCAGTGCGTTCTCAATTTCCTTCTGAGAAGCAGCAACCATATTCTGGTCATTCACCCCAACATTGGCCGCTGCAACTGTTCGCTGTCGCATATCCACCAGAAGTCTGGATACTTCATTCAGTGCACCTTCAGCGGTTTGTACAATTGAAATTGCTGACTCATTGTTTTCTGTCGCTTGGTGCAAACTCGCCACTTGCGCTCTCAAACCTTCAGAAATAACCAGAGAAGCTGGCCCATCAGCACCTGTATTGATCTTCTGTCCAGATGACAGTCGTTCAATCGATTTCGACAGCAGCTGGTCATTTTGAGCCAGATTTCTGTGAGCATTCAGGGCTTCAACGTTGTTGTTGATTCGCAGACTCATTTTCAACTCCTTGTAATTTGGAAATATAATTTCCTGAGTGACT
>JAQWOT010000023.1 GCA_029245725.1 SAR324 cluster bacterium
GGCCCAGGGTTCATTGGAAGAGATCTTTGGGACAACGGAGTCGGTAGCGGAGATGATGCAGATGATTCGTCATGCCGCAGAGGAGCAGTCACAGGGGATCCGTCAGGTGAACCAGGCGTTGGAGGAGTTGAACCAGATGACAATGGAGAATGCGCAGTTTTCAGAGGTGAACGCGAAGTCGAGTTCGCAGTTATCCCAGCAAGCCGAAGAGTTGTTGGAGGTGGTACACCAGTTTCGTTTGTGGGAGGGAGAAGAGGAAGAAGAAAGTGAAAGTCCAGCTGCCTTGCCTGAACCTCAAGAATCAGAGGGGATTCTTTACATTTGAATTTTGATTAAACACTAAAACAACTAAATAATTTTCATTTTTCTGACTGATTTTCCACCTCACTATCAATCTTTTATACAACTGTGGTGCTCATCACAAAGTACAGACAATACAGTTCTTTGTAACTTGCTTGTCTTGTAAGCTCACGTGTAGTTTCTCAACAACAGTTCATTTGGCAGTCAATCGTTTTGAGGCAGAAAACCACGAACAGTATTGTTGTGAAAAATCAGTAGATATGAACAGTCTGCCCTACACACTTCCCATCACTAAGCGTCATTATTTACTGATTTAGCTTCCTCTTTATAGCAAGGAGAAAGAGATTGCGACTCCAAGACATTCCCATGCAGCGTAAGCTGGTCAGCAGTTTTCTGCTGGTTGGCTGTATCCCTGCGGTCCTGTTGACCTTGGTCAGTTTGCTCGTGGCCATCTTTTCCCTGAGTAGCAGCACCTACGAACAATTGACTGGATTGCGACAGGCCAAGCAACAGAAGTTGGATAACTACTTTTTAGAGCAACGCAATGATCTGCAGGTACTGAGCAAGACTGTAGAGAGCTTCCAGAAAGCGGCAGATAACAAACTGAGTGCGATCATGGAAGCCAAAAAAGTTACTCTGCTTGACTATCTCAACTCTGTCCGTTCCCAGATACTCGACTTTGCAAAACGTCCAAAGATTATCGAAGCGATGTGGGATCTACCCCAATACTTTCCGAGCTATATTGTAGAAAATCGCTGGGATGAAGCAACACTGAGCAAAAAGCGAGATGAGTTGAAAAGTTATTGGGAGAATGAATTTGGTGAGCGCTATCGACAATTGAATGAGGGTAAAGACCCTGAGATTGAAAAATACTTCTCCCAATTGGATGAGCATGCGATTGCATTGCAGCACTCGTATATCGTCAATAACCCCAACCCGATGGGATTTAAGGATGAGTTAGACAAACCTGACGAAACTGCTTATAGCCGGCTCCACGGGCAACTCCATCCATCCACCCGTAGTTTTCTCCGTGAGTTCGGTTACTACGATATTTTTCTCGTCGAAGCTGAAGAAGGCCGCATCGTATATTCCACATTCAAGGAACTCAATTTTGGAACATCCCTAATCGATGGTCCTTTTGCAGAAAGCAGTTTGGGCAGAATTTTTAAACAAGCCAACACAGCCCAATTACCAGGACAGTTTTTCATCGAGGATTTTGAGCCTTACTGGGCAGGCTTTGAAGCGCCAGCAGCCTTCGTGGCAGCCCCTATTTTTGAAATGACTAGAAATGGTCTGGTCAAACTTGGTGTAGTGATATTTCAGTTTCCTGTCGACAAGTTCAAAAGTGTGATGAGCGGCCGGAGTGGCTTGGGACAGACCGGAGAGACCTATTTGGTTGGAAGTGACCTACGTTTTCGATCGGATACTTTTTTGGATCCACTTACGTTTTCAATGGAGGTTTCATTTCGAGAATTTCTTGAATTGGATACAGCTCCAGTGCGCTCCGGTTTGTCTGGTGGATCTGGAGTGGGTGTCAGTCGCAATTACATAAATGAGTATGTTTTAAGCGCATGGAGTCCTTTCAATTTTGAGAACCTCAATTGGGTCATGATCAGTGAAATGAATGTGAGTGAGGTACTCAACCCATCGGATGCGGTTGGTGGTGAGTTCTACAAAGATTTCTCTGAATTGAATGAATATTATGATCTGTTCTTGATTCATCCTGATGGAGAAATTTTCTACACTGCGGCTCGTGAAGCTGATTACCAGACAAACATTCTCAACGGTAGATTTGCAAACAGTAGCCTGGGCAGCACTGTGAGACAGGCGCTACTCAGTCCAGAAGATGAAGTGTTTGCTGATTTTCAGCCTTATGAGCCAAGTGGAAATGCCCCTGCAGCCTTCATTGGCCGCCCGATTCAATACGATTCTTCACGTCAGAATAGTGTAAATCAAGGGCTAAGCTTCGGGGTTCAAACAGTCGTTGCCCTGCAACTTTCTGACAGCACCCTGAATGAAGTGATGCTGCAACGCACCGGTCTCGGTGAGACTGGAGAGTCCTATCTGGTGGGCCCTGACCTCAAACCACGGACCAGTACCCGTGATCCCAACCGTAACCTGGCCTCCTCTCTCAGTGGAGAGGTCTCTCTCAATGGGGCTGACAC
>JAQWOT010000024.1 GCA_029245725.1 SAR324 cluster bacterium
CTTTTAAGGAAATTACAGGTTCCCTGGCTACCTCATTGAGGAGCTGTGTTTCAGGATTTTTGATTGGAGTCTTACCTGGGGCAGGAGGAACCATTGCTAGTTTTATCGCCTATGCAACAGAGAAGAAACTCCTGCGACCCAACCAATTTGGGAGTGGAGATATTCGGGGGGTAGCTGCTCCAGAATCTGCTAATAATTCAGCCTCCGTTGGATCTTTTATCCCTCTGCTCATTCTGGGAGTTCCTGGAAGCGAAACAACCGCAGTGATGCTAGGCGGATTGATCAGTTTTGGCATCAAACCAGGCCCTCTATTACTGGAAACCAGCCCAGATGTCTTTTGGGGACTGGCAGCTTCCATGTTCATCGGCAATCTCTTTCTGATCATTCTGAACCTTCCCCTTGTCGGCCTGTTTGCTAAAATCCTTCAGACACCCCGATGGATTTTAATGCCTCTGATCACCATGCTTTGTGTGGTCGGTGCATACACCATCAATGGCAGTGAATTCGACGTTTTATTGATTCTGATCTTTGGACTGATCGGCTACTTTCTTCGTCGAGCAGATTTCCCACTAGCTCCACTGATTCTCGGAGTTGTCTTGGGAGATCTGATCGAAACTAACTTCCGCAGAGCCATGATCTACAGTGGTGGTGATGTAATCATCTTCTTTGAATCCAATATCTGTTTAACCCTCTGGATTCTTGCAGCGGTGAGCCTGTTCGCACCAACTTTAATCAACTCAATTCAAAAAAAGGTTCACCCCTAGTGAACTTTGTTCTCTTCCGATGGCTGAATCAGAAACGGAGGATGGCCTTACTCACGGCCTCCGTTGGTTCAGTTGCCTTCCTGTTATTGGGAATTCCTCTTCCACTTCTACTTGGCCCGATGGCGGGATGCCTGATCGCAGCACTCTGTCGGCAACCCATGGAGGATATGGGAGTGTTCAGCATTTTCATGCGTACCTTCCTTGGAGTTGCGATCGGATCTTCCATCACACCTGAAGTGCTGCATGAATTCCCTCGCTACCTACAGTCTATTTTCTTCATCCCAATCTTCGTACTCATAATTGGACTCGTGGGATACCCCCTTTTTCGTCAAGTATTTCATTACGATAAGGCCACAGCATATTACGCTTCTATGCCGGGAGGCTTGTCAGACATGCTGATTTTTGGTCAGGAAGCAGGGGGTAACCCAAGAGCACTCTCGTTGATTCACGCCACGCGTGTAATGGGAATCATTTGGGTAGCACCGACATTGATGGCGATGATTTGGCAGATTGATCTACACAAACCTCCTGGGGTTCCTATTCATTCCATTCCTGGTTTGGAGCTTCTGCTGATGCCAATTTGTGGGTTGTTGGGCTGGAAAATAGCGGAGCGTTTTCGGCTTTTTGGCGCATCCATACTTGGTCCAATGATTTTGACAGCAATCTTCTCATTATCAGGTCTGATTCATACCCGGCCACCAGCAGAAATCATGTGGTGTGCACAGTTTTTCATTGGAATTTCGGTAGGAGTTCATTTCACAGGGATTACCCTGGCAGAATTACGGAGAGATATATTTGCTGGAGTCGTCTACAGCTTGATCTTGGCCACTATTAGTGGCTGTTTTATCATTACGATCATCAACCTAGGAATCGCATCAGAATTGAATGCTCTCTTGGCTTTTCTGGCAGGAGGACAGGCAGAAATGATGATGATCGCTATTATTACAGGAGCGGATTTAACCTACGTACTGACGCACCACTTGACTCGCTTGGTATTGGTGATGTTGGGGGCACCCATCATTCACCGGCTTTTGTCATGAAGAAGCAATCAGGTGCCGCTAATGCTCATCTTATTGATGCGGAAGGGAGGAGTTAGGATCGGGTTTCTTGTATCAACTTCACAGCCAATCAGATCAAGATTGTGCAACATCTGTTGGAAGGTGCTGGCAATGGTGAATTCACTGACAGGTTCTGCCAACTTACCATCGCGAATCCAAAGCCCCTGAGCTCCTCGGGAATAATCCCCTGTGGTAACATTTACTCCCTGTCCACTCATAGAGGTCAGATATAGACCATTATCCACGCTACTGATCAACTCTTCTTCTGTGTATTTTCCGGGTTCTAGAACGAGATTAGAAATACCGCCTGCATGGCCGGTGGATTCCATCTTTAATTTGTTTCCAGCATAAGTGGAGAGCATGTAATTAACTAGCTTACCATCTTCAATCAATGTCAACGGTTTGGCGATGACCCCCTCACTGTCAAAATAACGGCTTCCTAACATTCCTGAAAGCAGTGGTTGATCTGACAATTGGATTTGTGGATTCGCAACCAACTCGCCTAGTTTGTCCATCAGAAAAGACTGTTTCCTGAAAACATGATCCCCCATCATCGCAGAGCTGCAACTCGCTAAGAAACTACGGGCCATCTCCGCACTAAAAACAACAGGCACTTCGCAGGTAGGTGGTTTGATTGCCCCCAACTTGCGAAGCGTCCGTTGACATGCTTTGTCCGCAATTGATTCAAGGGCCTCTAATTTCTCCCAGAATCTTGCGCTGCTGAACCAGCCATCAGTTTGCTTTCTTCCAATATTGAGACCTGAAGTCGCTTTATCTTCTGTAACTACGGAAATGCCAACACTGTAGAGCGTTTTAGAATAACCGTCTAAGAACCCATTTGAATCAGCATGCACTGTGTGAGAAACAAGGTCCGAATAGTAGGCCTGTTCAGAACGTAGGCTAGATTCCAAAGCAAGGGTCTTCTCCTCTAACTCAATGGCCATCGCTACTTTTTGCTCAGACTGATGAATCGGAAAATCAGGATCTGAAAATTCCAAGGTAACATCGGCACGTCCCTGTAGTTGTGGATCAGGGAGACTATAATAAGGATCCTTGCCCATGAATGGCAAAGACTGCATGGCTGAACGCATCAATGGGCGAAGAGTTTCCAACCGAAGGTCATTCGAAGAAATTGTTGAACGT
This sequence comes from SAR324 cluster bacterium, assembly GCA_029245725.1. Taxonomy (NCBI): domain Bacteria; class Deltaproteobacteria; species SAR324 cluster bacterium. The sequence continues at coordinate 2,966 of JAQWOT010000024.1, forward strand.
TGCTGATCTCGGCATAGTGTCACGTACATCCCAGCAGAGCCAGATTCCTTCAAAGACTCAATTTTTCCATCACGAACTTCCACCTGAAAGGAGACTGCGTTGACAAGCGAAGTTGAGACCTGATCAGCCCCCAGTTTCTTTCCGTATTCTACAATATTTGAAGCCAACTGCTTGTACTGATCAATCACATTCCTCCTACAGTCATTTCTGAGATCAATACGGTTGGCAAGCCCACACCGACCGGTACACTTTGCCCATCTTTTCCACAGGTCCAAATCCCTTCGCTAAACGCAAAATCATTCCCCACAAGACTAACCTGTGACATTGCATCTGGCCCATTACCGATCAATGTCAGATTCTTGATAGGTTTGGTTATTTTCCCCTTTTCGACTAAGTAGGCTACTGTGGGCACAAAGACAAAATCCCCATTCGAAATATCCACTTGCCCACCACTAAAGGAAACACAGTAGATTCCCTGATCCACTGCCTCAAGAATCTCTTCAGGATCAGTTTCACCATTGGCTAAGTAGGTGGTCGTCATTCTTGGCATTGGGTAATGTGCATATGATTCTCTTCGGCCATTGCCTGTGGGCTCTAGATCATAGTGTGCAGCACTAATCCGATCATGCATGTAGCCCCGTAAAATTCCGTTTTCGATCAAGAGATTTTGGCTTGGCAGAAATCCTTCATCATCACAATTCAGGGCTCCCCGGTCATAGTCAATAGTACCCGTGTCGTAGATCGTACAAAGTGGGGACGCTACCTGTTCACCAACCCGCCCACTGTAGGCTGAAGATCCCTTCCGATTGAAATCTGCCTCAAGTGGGTGACCAACCGCCTCGTGCAACAAAATCCCGGATTGCGCTGGGCCAAGAATCACTGGCATTGAACCTGATGGGGCTTGTTCCGCTCCCAATAGTAGAATTGCTTCTGCAGCTGCTTTTTTACCGATTTGATTGGGATGATCCTCCGCTTCTAAAAAGGGCAGACCGACCCGTCCTCCAACACCAGCTGAACCTGTCTGAACATTTTTTTCTTCTTGGGCAACACAGTGTACATTCATTCGGAACATCGGCCGGACGTCACTTACAAAACGTCCATCAGAGGTCACGATTCTAACAATGTCAACAGTATCCACCATTGAAACGGTGACTCGCTTGATTCGTGGATCGTAGTCATGGGCTGCTCGCTCTGCATCTTGAATTTTCGTGATTTTGTCTGCCAGAGGCAGATCGGTTACCATCCGTATCACAGGATAATAATTCGATGGTTTTAGCCTGTTAAATCGGTAGCCTTCGTGTTCTTTGACAGTAGCTGAGGTGGCAATTGAGGCTGCAGTTCGGGCCGCTCGTTGCATTGCTTCCAAGCTGAGATCTTCACTGTAAGCATAACCCGTTTGATCTCCTTTCAGGACCCTCACGCCTACTCCTTTGGAAATGGAAATTGAGGAGTTTTTGATGATGCTCTCCTCCATTACCACTGAGGTCCGGTAAGCGTATTCAAAATAAAGATCTGCATAGTCACCTCCCCGGGAAAGTGCGGCTTGCAGTACTTGGTGCATGTGGAAATCAGTCACCCCCATTTGGCCTTCAAACAGGGCCTTGGCCATTTGATCTGGTGTTCCGGTTGGAAGTTGCAGTACCGTTTCCTGCTCTTCAAGGAGCGCTTCTTCTAGATCCATTGAAATTCCTGTAGTTGACAGGCTGCAGGTGGAATCTCTATTGGCTAGAGCCCACGGCAAGTTGATAAGGGCAAAAAATGTTGTTTCTGAAACAAAAGACTTCGCAACTCAAATTGATACGAACTGGTATCTTTCATGAAAGTGTGGCGAAAATTAGACCAACTCTCTTTATCTTAAGCTTGGCAACCCTGATTATCTGGCTAGGTATTCTCCCCAATGTGCTGGCAGGAGATGATCAATTACGTTACCAACGATTTATGGCCGAGCAGAATCGCTATGGCAAGCCAAGACCGCGAACCAGAGATCGAGAGTCAGGCTATGCTGCTGAACATATGATCCGCAATAATCTCTGGTTTGTCGATGAATTAAAGTCCCCCCCCTACCGAGGGGCACGTGATCCCAACCTCTACCAACGGCACTTCCTGACAAGTCAGACTGTCAACAAAATGGTGCCGATTCCTAAGATTCGCCAAAGTGAGGCCGAAATCAACTCTGCTTACAAAGCTGCTGAAATGACGAGGAAATCCAATCGTTTTTCCCGTACTCCGCAGGATATCCAAGGTTTTCGACAAGCTCGACGCAACTATTTGAATCGTCAACGCTGAAGAATTCAAAACTCCTTGCTCCGCACTCGGATAACCCTTTGACATTTTAGAGGAGTCCGATAACTATTTCAGACTTCTCCCACAAACAAATCAATCGATCTTCGATGCAGAGCACCCATCTATCGCCCTCCACTCTTCTCTACGAAGGAAAAGCCAAGCAGCTTTTTTTGACAGATGACCCCCAAGTTCTGTGGGTTCGTTACAAAGATGATGCAACAGCTTTTAACGGACAGAAATTTGACAGGCTCCTTGGTAAGGGTGTTTTAAACAATTTGATTAGTGCCCAAATTTTCGAAGACCTCACCAACTTTGGTGTTCCCAGCCATTTCATCGATAGGGTTTCTGATATTGAACAACTGGTTCGTCGTGTAGAAATCATCCCTTTGGAGGTGGTCGTCCGGAATGTAGTAGCTGGTTCTCTCGCAAAGAGAATTGGTTGGGAAGAAGGACGTTCCTTAAAGCAGCCAATCGTAGAATTTTACTATAAAAATGACGACCTTGGGGATCCCCTGCTAACTGAAAATCACATTGACCTGCTTGAGTTGGCCACAACCCAAGAAATCATGGAGTTGAGAGAACGGGCTTTACAAATTAATGATTTTCTCACCAAAAGATTCAGCAAGATT
>JAQWOT010000025.1 GCA_029245725.1 SAR324 cluster bacterium
TAAAGATTAAAGTCAACTTATTTTTATGAGTGAGATAAAAACCAAATTCTGTTCAAAAAAAATTAAAATACCAGATCCAAATATTGATGAATGAGAACTTTTATAAAGCAGTTATGAAGATTGTTGATATGCGCAGTCTCCTGATTGCTCCAGTCTGAGAATACATATTCGACTGGAATAATACTAACTAGCAATTTAGTGGAGAGATGATCGGATCAAGACCGACGGATAGTTTCGGTAGTTTGGCTGAGGAAGATAGGGGCGGGTATGTAAAAAGTTGATGCTGCCAATATTGTATACTCGCAGCATCTTCAAGATCAAAAGAGAAGGTTTTAGTTTCTGCTCACTTGATCAGTGCGTCTCTACCACCTTGATTTTTCTCGAGGTTTGGCTTCATTCACTTTCCAAGCTCGACCATCTATTTGATGACCATTTAAAGCCTCAACAGCAGAATTTCCCTCTGCCGCATCATCCATTTCTACAAAACCGAAGCCTTTGGATCGATTATTTACTCGATCCATAATTACTGAGGCTTTGCTTACTTTTCCAAACTGGCTGAATGCTGATCGCAACTGATCTTCAGAAACGCTGAAGGCCAAATTTCCTACGTAAATATTCACAAAAATTCTCACGAACTGGCTTGGGACCTTAAAAGTTGTTGAGTGATTCCAAGCCTCAGGTCACTCAACGTCTCCAATACTATTAATTAGATTGGCAAAACCAGTATACCGATAAACAAAAATTAAAACACTTTATTTTTATATTATATCACCGAACACAAAAAAACTTCAGCTTGTGCATAAGTTCTTTCACCATAGATAAGCAACTTCTCATGAATTGCCGTTGCTATTGATGCATCTAAAATAAGTCCTGCTGTATACTAAAAAAATGCTAAACAACATCATCATTAGCTCCTGCCATGATTAGTTTGCCCTCTTCTTCAAGCTTCTTGACTACCTTGATAATCTTTTGCTGAGCACCTTCCACATCAGCGACTTTTACAGGACCCATATTTTCCAGATCATCATTGAGCATCTCAGCTGCACGAGTTGACATGGAACTCAAAATCAACTCTTTCACCGCATCACTTGCTGTCTTGAGTGCCATTGCCAGATCAGCCTTATCGACATCCTTCAAGACCGTCTGCATTTGCTTACTATCGATCAACGTCAGGTCTTCAAAGGTAAACATCAGCTCACGAATTTGTTCTGCCAAATCTGGATTAGACTCTTCAATCGTAGAAAGGATCCGCGTTTCAGATGCTTTGTCCATTGCGTTTAGGATTTCAGCGACCGGTTCTACTCCACCAACTTTGGTCACCATACTACCTGCTTGCTTCATTTCATCCGTCAAAACTTCATTGAGTTCATTGACTACACCGGGAGGAATGCTATCCAAAGAGGCGATACGATAGACCACATCGGCCTGTAAGTTTTCTGGAAGATTTCTGAGAGTAGTGGCTGCTTGGTCTATGTCTGTTAGGTAGGAGATAATCAAGGCTATCGTTTGGGGGTGCTCAGTGCGGATATAATTAGAAATCATGATGGGATCTATGTACCTCAATGCGTCCAGCCCCATGTCTTCGTTCTGGGAACTCATCGCAGCACCCAGTTCCTTGGCCTTGTCTGGTCCCAATGCTTTGCTGAGAGCGTTTTTGATGAAGTCGGGTGAGGACATGAGATCGCCTCCTCCATCACTCATTACCGATTGACGGTAGAATTCCTCCAGCACTTGATCGAGTTCTTCTGAGGAGATGTCATTGAAGCGGGTCATGAAGTAGCCGACCTGCTGGATTTCAGCTTCTTCTAAATTCTGCATCACTGCTGCAGCACCTTCTTCACCCAAAGCAAGCAATAAAATTGCCGCCTTTTTAGGGCCCGTCAGTTTGCCAACTGCCATTCGTTTGTCTCCAACAAGAGATAAAGTTCCTGCTGTTTCAGCAAGGAGTAGAGGGCCGCGACTGAAAAAGCTTGGCAAAACGAATATTAAGTCTTCTCTCTGTTATGAAAGAGTAAACCTACTGCTGAGCAACAAATTTTAATGTATCCCAGCGTTAAGACATGCTTCTCACCTATATTGTGCTAGCAAAATATTTTGTTTTTGATTTCACCTCTGCAAAAATGATTAAAAATATTTGGCCCTTGAAGCTTGGTTAGATTAGAAGAATTGGAGAGAACAATTGGGATCTATTGAAGAAGATACAACCCTGAATAATTAGTAACCACATCAGTCTCTCAGATCTGTAGCTTTCATAATGCAATTGTTCCACCGCTAATTTTTTGACACCCTAGTCCCAATCCAATCAAATATTTTTTACAAGCATTTGGTTTGTACAAAGACTTTCTCCCAAGTTATTTTTCTTCGGTAGTAATTATCCACTTTAATAGAAAGATGCTAGAAACAAACCTGAAAAGGTTTGTGAGCATTATATCTCCTAGGTTTACAAGCCACTGCTTCTGTCGTGTTACTCTTGAGATTAGCGCCATCTAACATAGTTTTTCTCATTGAGTTGTATGTTCGGTTGATGCCTATCGGGTGCACTCCATCCAGCATGCTCCTTCTCATCGAATTGTAATTCCTACTTATTCCCTTTGAATTAGTAATGGGCTTGCAGCCCAGACAACTTTTTCTCTCAAGCGGTTGAGTCATCTCCAGTTGTTTGGACCCAAAAGATGATGCAGCGATCGTCAACACACCCAATGTGAGTAGGACTATTTTTGTCAAGGCTATTGGTTTCAAATGATTTCCGTAATGGCATATAAGAATTAGTGAAAATTGCAGAGATTTGATCGCAGGCTGTCGGGAGTAGTTTCTAAATCATCTAAAAAAGTACTTTTTTGAATAGTAGACAGGCCTCACTACCACTAATTTTTTCTCTATCCCATAAGAAATATCAACCTGATCAACAATTATTTGTTTTTGGACTCAGTTGCATCTTGGAAAGTTCGATTAGAATCCCAATAATTTCATTCTCTAATAACCGAACAGTATCCAAGGAATTACCCAACTTTTCTATCTCTGGATTTAATTTTAATGGTAGTGCTACTAAACGATTTTTGATCTCACCCACACTTTGCTGGATGGCATCGATTACCGTTGTCTCATCACGCATTTTCTCTTTGGGTGATTCTTGAAAAGCTATTTCACTGAGTGGCATCTCAGCTTCCTTTTGTTGACCAAATTTCTCCGAATTTTCTATTCTTTCTTGAAAATTTAATAGCCATTTAGTGGCTTGTTTTAATGGAACTTCTCTGTGGCTATAGGGCATTCCAAGATTCACGTACCGATAGACTATTGCCAAACCATGCCCAGTTAGTTCTGCAAATTCTTCCGGACTTACTGTCAATCGATCAATTCTGGTTTCTTCGTTCATAAAATAATTCTAAAAGGCTTTCTGAGAGTTGATGCTCTACTATGAGCACCCAATCAATCTGCTGGAACAATTTCCAGTAAGATTCTAAATTTCTTGGGATCAAACTAATTTTTTAGTCGAGACAGACCGAGAGACATCAAACTGAAGTGACTAACGATTCGGTGGGTATGAAAAAACTATTATTTCTTCATGAAATACCCGTTAGGCCAGTGAGTTGGTCGTGACTCTGGTCAGCGATTCGTTTGGAGTGCTTCTGAAGTGAGGTACAGTCCGTTAATCCGGAGAAGCTCTATGCTGGACTGTCGTTATACGGCTGGTTAAATAGCAGATGTTCGTTGTCGATCAGCATTTTTCTAGATCAATAATACATCTTTTGAAAAAAATGTTTGAATTATTTTCACCAGAGTCGCTGGGGGCTGCAAAATCTTCCTTACAGAAAATCATATGAAATCAGGCTAACTCCACGCACAACTATACCCACGTGCGCTTGTAGCCTAACTCCACCAACTAGTTACACCTTCCACTGTGACGGGTAGTTCCTTCCTGTAAAGCAGGCTTGCCACACTATCTTTGATCTTTTTCTTGTTCCAAAATTTTCTGCTTACGTTCGATGCCCCACTTGTAACCTGCCAGATCTCCAGACCCACGAATCACCCGGTGACACGGAACCAGGATTGCCACATGATTAGAGGCACAGGCTCTGGCCACGGCACGGGCTGCCTTGGGTTGTCCGAGAGACTGGGCGAGTTGGGTATAGCTTACCGTTTCTCCAGATGGAATCTCGGTCAAGGCCTGCCACACCTTTTCCTGAAAGACCGTGCCTCGAATATCAAAGGGAAGCTTCATATCGCTTGATTGTCTTCGATGGGGATCATCAATCTGGGCCACCACCTCAGATATCCATTCTTGCCAATCTTCCTCTGCTTCTAGTAGCTCTGCAGAGTGGAAATTTGCCTCCAGTATACCCAAGACTTCTTCTTTCTCCGCAAACTCGACCAAACAGATTCCACACTCGGTTGTGGCAATCAGAATAATTCCAAGGCTTGTATTGCGGTGGGCATAACGGATTGTTTCTCCCTGAGCCCCTTTCTTGTGTTTGCTTGGCATTAGCCCTGGTGTGGTGTTGTCAGCATAAGCTCGTGATGGGCTATCGTAACCGGCTTCATAAATTGTTTGGGTGACAGTCTTTGAAGATTTCAATTCATTGCGGAAGCGTTGTTTCCGCAACGCCATAGCATACTGTTTTGGAGACAAGCCAACCTGTGCCTTGAATACACGCTGGAAATGACCTGGGCTGAGACCCGCTGATGCTGCCAATCTGGCTAGATCAAGATTTTCTTCTGCCAACTCGATTGATCGGCAAGCCTGAGCGATGGCTTTGCTATGCGATGAAGATTCTACTTGGTTGGGCTTGCAGCGTTTACAAGTTCTATAGCCCGCAGCCTGCGCCTGTGCTGGTGTGTCGTGAAACGAAACATTTTCCCGATTGGCTCTTCGGGAAGTGCAGCTAGGGCGACAGTACACACCTGTCGTACACACTGTGAAAACAAAGATACCATCCCACGCTTGGTCCCGATTACAAACAGCTTGCCAGCGTTGCTCATCAATCTCTCTGGAATCGTTCCTCTCTTTTTCTTGATTTTGCTGCATATCACAACTCTCGTGTAGCCCAAAGTGCCTTTAATTTCTTCCAGGGACGACCATCAACCGCGGCCATACCTGCACCGATCAAAGACATTCCCACTAAATGTTTCGGCAGTAGACTCTCATCCAGAAAAGCAATTCCCAGCAGAATGGCGCTGATTGGTATTAGGAAGGTAACCAACAACAAGTTTGTTGCTCCAGCTGTAGCCAAGATTCGGAAATAGAGAATGTATGCTAAGGCTGTCGAAAAAACAGCAATCCCTACAAGGGAGGCAAAGGCAGCTACGCTTGGCATTGGCATAGTCCATGGTTGCTCAACCAAGATCACCATCGGCACAAGAAACAAACTGGAGGCCGTTACCTGTCCTGTTGCTGTGATTATCGGTGACACCCCCATCACTTTGAATCGACGCCCAAAGATGCCCGCGAAAGCATAAGAGAGTGCTGCACAAAGAATTGCTATGTGTGCCAAGAAATTTGCACTTATCCCTGCAAGCATATCAGTGCCTATCATAGTGAAAACTCCAAGAAAACCAATAACAATCCCCAAAAGACGACTACCATTCATTTTTTCATCTGAGGTCATAAAATGCGCAACTACTACTGTGAATAGAGGTGTCATTGCGTTGAGAATTGAAGCAACACCAGAAGCGACTTGTATCTGTCCCCAAACAATCAAACTGAATGGTACGACGTTATTCAACATTCCCATCCCACCGAACGCGATCCAAATTCTTGAATTCCTAGGGAACTGTTGACCCGTGACTCTCATCACCAGCAAGAGTGCTACAGATGCTAAGGCGACCCGACCAACCACAATGGTGAACGTTGGCAGTTCCCTGACTGCTACACCGTTAAAAAAGAATGAGCCACCCCAAAGAATGGAAAGAGCGAACAGCAACCCCCACTCATGAAAAGTCATGGAAGTATTGATGGTTGGATTTGCAGACATGAGTTCACCTACAGATAAAGCATATTGGTTAGGTGAAGTATCCCCTTGGCTCTCAAGAAAAACATCCTGTTTCTTGCGATTAAATTCGAAAATTTGGTGTTGGAGCAATTGCGTAGTTTGGACAAAGGAAGTAATCTCCACGATTTAGAGTTTTAACGATGCAATGTCCTCACTGCGCTCATCCTGACTACATCCTCTTTGGTAAGAATCGAGGCGCCCAACGCTACCGTTGCCAAGCCTGCCGTCGAACCTTTCAGACACTGCGCAGGGGCAAGGATCCCGCCCTCAAAGAAAAAGCTCAAAAGCTATACCTCGAAGGACTGGGTCTCAGAGCCATTGGCAGAATTCTCGGGGTGCATCACAAAACTCTCTTGCTGGCTGCTGCAAGCTGCCCAAGCACTCCCAGCGAACCTACCGCAGACAGAGGCCTGCTCCTTCATCGAAGTCGCTCCGCACTTTCATCGCTAAAAAAAGTCCCAATGTTGGCTCTGGATAGCGGTGGACTCCATCTTTGGCAAGGTCCTAG
>JAQWOT010000026.1 GCA_029245725.1 SAR324 cluster bacterium
TGCAAGGCGCTGCGAGCGGTTTTGCCAAAGGGTACTTTGCTTGTTGTTACCGGGGGAGTCAACTCTGAGAATCTTGCAGACTTTCTTGTAGTCTCCAACGGGGCAGGGATCGGATCGGCTCTTTACTCTCCAGGAAAAGCCGTCAAACAAATCCGTACAGATGCTCTAAAGTTTGTTCATGCGTTGCCCACTGGGGAATCCAATGGTTGACATCCTCTGTCTTGGGGAACCACTCCTCGAATTTAACGAACAACAGCCTGGACAATATGTTCGCAGTATTGGGGGAGACGTCTCAAATGTTGCTGTCGCAGTAGCCCGTCAAAGCGGTCAGGCTGGGATGCTCACCAGAATGGGCCAGGACTCTTTTGCTGAAGAAATCCTCCAACTCTGGGAGAGAGAACGAATCGACACCAGCCGAATCATTCGAGATGAGGAGGCACCCACGGGAATCTACTTCATTTCACACGGACCCAGTGGACACGTCTTTGATTATCGTCGAGCAGGCTCTGCCTCCAGTCGTTTACGTCCCAGTGATTTGAAGAAGGAACACTTTGAGGGAGTTCAGATTCTTCACCTGTCTGGAATTTCTCTGGCCTTGAGTGACAGTGCCTGCGAGGCTTCCCTGAGAGCGATTGAGTTGGCCAAGGAGAGCGGTGTGAAAATCTCCTTTGACACCAATCTTCGTCTCAAACTCTGGTCGCTTTCACGAGCTAAAGCTATCATTCAACATGTCGCCTCTCTCGTCGATTTCGTGTTGCCAGGACTCGACGATGCCCGTCAATTGACAGGTCTAGAGAATCCACAAAGTATTGTTGATGAATATTTGAAGATGGGCGTCGAAGTGGTCGCATTGACTTTAGGAGACCAAGGTGTGCTCTTGGCTACACAAGACGGAATGAGAGAACAAATCCTTGGAATTCCGGTCAACTTAGTGGATGCAACCGCAGCAGGAGACTGTTTTGACGGAGGATTTCTAACAGAGTGGTTACGCACCAAAGATCTGCTACGATCTGCTCGTTACGGAAATGTCGCAGCCTCGCTCAGCGTCCAGCATTTTGGTGCAGTATCGTCATTACCGAGTAGGGAAAAAACTGAGATGAGCTTAAGAAGCGAATAGATCTTTGCCAGCAATGCTTGACAATCCTTCTCCTTCCACTTATCACACGATACCGGTTTCATTCTTTCCTCAGACGTCTTCTGTCTGATACGGAATCTTCCAACTTTTCTAAACTTTAACGGAGGCACTTATGCGTCGGAATTTGTTCATCTTCACAGGAATCCTCCTGCTTGCTCTTCCTCAATTCTTATTTGCCCAGTCACGCACTGTGGCCGTGCTGACTCCATTTCTGGCTCAACCTGGAACACAACTGATGGTCGAAGGCTTTGAAGCAACTGCCAAAAGCAAAGGTTGGCAGGTGGACGTGATTGACACCTCCGGAGACGTGGCTGCCCTGGTCAGCCGGATGGAAGATGTCGCTCTGCAAAAGGTTGATGCGATGGTGATCAATGTCGATCCATCCCAAATTCGTAATGGGTTACTGGCTGCCAAAGACGCTGAAATCCCAGTTTTTGGAATGGACTCTGGCGCTGATCCGCTGCTAAC
>JAQWOT010000027.1 GCA_029245725.1 SAR324 cluster bacterium
CTTCACCGCATGCTGCAAGTGAGAAAGCCATAGCCATTCTGTGATCATCATAGGTTTCGATCTCTGCTGGTAAAAGTTTTTCTGGTGGTTCAATGATGATGAAATCTTTACCTTCCTCGACTGTGGCTCCGAGCTTTTTAAGTTCAGAGGACACGGCTGTCAAGCGTTCGGTTTCCTTGTGACGCCAATTATAAATATTGCGAATTGCAGTAGTGCCTTTGGCAAATAATGCCGCAACAGCAAGTGTCATTGCAGCGTCAGGCATCTCGTTCATATCCACGTCAATGCCTTTAAGGTTTCCAGAACCTCGGACAGTAATCTGGTTGGTTTGCCACTCAACTCCCGCACCCATCGTTTCCATAATTTTAGCAAATTGGGCGTCACCTTGAAGGCTATCAGTTCCACATCCGATGACTGTTACTGTCCCACCTGTAATCGCAGCTCCAGATAGAAAATACGATGCGGATGAGGCATCTCCTTCAACAAAATAGGTCTGAGGACTTTTGTAACTTTGTGGTGCATTTATGTGAAAGCTCTTAAAATCTTCAGAGGCATCAACATTCACCCCGAATCGATTCATCAGCCGGATTGTCATCTCCACGTACGGAATAGAAACAAGTTGATCTTTGATTCTAATCTCAACTGGAGTTTGGGCGTATGGTGAGGTTAGAAGAATTGCTGATAGGTATTGACTGCTAATCGCTCCACTAAGTTTGGTAACTCCCCCTGGAAGCCCATTGGCAATAATCTCGACAGGTGGACAGCCTGTGTTATCGATAGAACGAACCTGAGCGCCAAGCTGATTCAACCCATCAAGTAAATCTTGGATAGGCCGTTCTCGCATACGCTCGATGCCATCTAGAACGAACTGGCCATGCCCCAAAGTGAGGGCGGCTGTTAGTGGTCTTATAGCTGTCCCAGCGTTGCCCAAGAATAATTCAACCTTATCTACTGGGATTCTCCCTCCCTCCCCTTTGACGCGAATCTTCTTACTAGGCCTGTCCTCTTCATACGATATTTTGAGTTTCGCCAGCGCATCAATCATTCTCCGCACGTCATCACTGTCGAGCAAATTTTCAATACAAGTTTCACCTTCTGAAAGCATTGCGAGCAATAGGACTCGGTTGGATAAGCTCTTCGAGCCGGGTAGCGTGATGCTTCCAGAAATCCTGCGAATTGGATCAAGTCGAAGTTGCTCAGTCATGCACTCTGTCGAATCTTTTTCTCGATAAAAAACTCTGCTGCTTTGTAGGAACTCCTTACTAAAGGACCGGAAGCAACATACAAAAATCCCATTTCCTCTCCAATTTTTTTGAAATCCTCAAACTCTTCAGGAGTGACAAATCTTTCAACAGCAAGATGCTTCAGTGTTGGTTGTAAGTATTGACCTAAAGTCAAGAAACTCACACCAACCGCTCTCATATCACACATTGCCTCAACAACCTCTTCTTTGGTTTCACCCAAGCCGAGCATTATAGAAGATTTTGTGTACCTATTTTCAGAACTCTTATCTTGAAGATATTTTAGTACCGAAAGAGATTGATCATAGGTAGCTCTTGTATCCCGCACCCTTGGCGTCAATCGACGGATTGTCTCCAGATTATGAGCCAAGACAGCAGCTTGTGAATCAATAACTTGCTGAACCAAGTTTAGTTCACCACGAAAATCAGGCATCAGGATTTCGATCAATAAATTGGGATTTGCCTTTTGTGTTGACCGGATACAGCGAGCAATGTGACCAGCACCCTGATCTTCCAAATCATCCCGATCTACCGTGGTCAGAACAACATATCCTAACTTCATCTGAAGGATAGTTTCAGCCAATTTCAGGGGTTCCTTCATGTCCAGTGGGCTTGGTTTTTTTTCAGTTTTCACAGAACAAAATCGGCAGCCTCTAGTACAGGTATCACCCATGACCATGAAGGTCGCAGTTCCACTATTCCAGCATTCCCCGATGTTTGGGCAACGAGCTTCTTCACACACTGTACTCAGGGCCAGTTTTCTTGCCTGACTTTCAATCCAATGAAATCTCTCGCCAGATGGGAACTTAACTTTCAGCCAGGAAGGTTTGGGAAGCCGATCGTGCCGTTTCCGAAAATTCAGTTTCTCTAATATAGCTGTCATGGTCTTAGACGGAGATTGATATTAAAAGAAGATTAATCTTTAACTTTTTTGGCGTCTTCTTCAGTGCGCGCTTCCTCAAGAAATTCCTGTTGCATTTTCCCAAAGTCATCAAGGTGACCTGCATGAGGTGAATAGTAAATATTCAAGTTGCCCCGGTCAGTATCTTCCCAGAATGTCGGGCCAGAGAATCGCAACCTAGCGAAGATGATTTTCATATTCCTCAGAAATACTTCTTCACCAAGCAGATTCCGATCCTGCAATGTGTCTTTGGCAATTACTCGAGCTCTTGTCGTATCCCCTTTGTCCATGTAGTGCAAAGCCAAGCCGATATGCAGGAGACGTATTCCATGAGAATTGGTGAAAAATGCAACCAATTGTTCCCTTTCAGAACCAGTTGGGTTGTCCAGCAGGAGAAAGGATTTTAGTAATGTGTCATGTACCTCTTGATCCCAATTGAGTTCATCAATGCGAATCATGATTTTCTGCATTTCTGTCGCAATCACATCCAAGATGAATCCCACTGCTGGTGATTGGCGAACTGCCTTAAAACATTCTGCATTGTAAAAAGTGAGATAGAAAAAACAGGTCTTCACCCGATCGACCATGCCAGCTTCTACCAAAGCATCAGTAAACAACCCATAGTGAAAAATTAAATTATACAGGTTCCTTGGTTCGTTGTTGTACATCCCATGTTTTAGTGCAAAACGTAGATGGGTGTTCAGGCGAACCATGATCATCGTGATCAGATCATCATTTTTTAACTCAATGCCTTTGCGACCAAGCATGCCTACTTGTTCGACACATAATGTTGACAGGTCAAAATCTCCCTTTTCAAGAAAATTAATGTAGACATTTCCAATCAAGCGAAGACTTTTTTGCTCAAAAAACAATTTAGTTTCCTCAATTGTTTTCATCTCATCCTGCATAGTTTTAAAGGAAATATCCTCCCGGATTGATGGCTGGACCTTGAAGAAGGAATCTGGTAGTTGGTGTTTAAATTCAACGTAGATCCGGAGTAATTCTCCTAATCCTTCAATGATCAATCCCTTCGGCTCTTTGTACGGGGTAAAGGTGAGTAAATCGATAAGTTGGTTCTGTGCTTCAAATAATTGTAGTTGCTCTTTGGGATAGGCTTCTTTCGTTTTCTTACGTGTTTCCTGTTGAGCGAGGTTGCGAAAAATCGTTTTACTTCCCCCAAGTACCTGCCGGATTACATTATGAGTCTTGGTGGATAGTAGAACAGCGAGGACAAAAGGAAAATTTGTGAATAAAAAAACAGGGAAGAGTACGTGATAGTTAAAAACTAGACTTGGTGAAACTTCGTAGCCTAGTTCTGGGAGAAGTTTTAAAGTGTAGCAGTGAGCGGCACAAGCCATAGTCCACCAGACATAGGACATGGTCGGCACATTTTCCATGTAAAGGTCAATTAGCTTAGGAGCACTTTGTGCGGCTAAGCTAACCACTACGGTGATGCTGGCCAGGATAGAACCAAGATAAACCGTCCAAACAATTGGTGAGTATCCCGCATCAATATTGAGCCAACTTAATTGATCAGGCTGCGGTAAAACGTTCTCGTAAACTGGAAAAATGAATGTAACGAATAGACGATCGAGCACAATCACAAGCAGCATGCAAATAATTGCGATCCGTAATGATAGATTGCTGGTTAGTAGTTTGATGATCGGCTGGAAGAAACCGCTACCGATCGTCGCATCTGCTCGGATTGCTTGTGACTGCATGATCGTGAAAGCTTAGCCTATTTTCTTGAGAATTATTTTAGACTTCATCTGGTGAAATTTGTTTTTGATAACGGATCCTGCCTTCGTTCGTTTCTAGAATAGCTTGGAATGTGGGTTTGTGCTCTAGTTCTAACTTTTCTTCCTCATCCATTTCGTAAATAGTCTTAGCTCGCTTAGCCGTAACAAGAACTTTCTCAAAAAGATTGATTCCATCTTGTTTGCTATGTTCTTCCATAAATTTAAGATAGTCCGAATTCATATAAGTCTCCGAAAGAATGTTTTGGTGTGAATTAACGAATCTGTCTAAGAAGATCCCCAGCTTCTTGCTGAAAAGGAGAGTCTTTCATCTCAGAAAGTTTGCTCAAATAGCCGGTGGCTTCTTCTTTTTTGTTCTGGTTCAAACTGATGCGGGCAAGATTGCGCAAGCGCAAATCATCCCAACGGGCATTATCGAGTTGTAGAAGATACTTACGTGCCTCGTCAATTTTACCCTGAACCTCCATTACAGCTGACAAGTTCAGTCGGGCCATGTTTCTTGAAAAATCTGGAACCTCATTTCCAAGAATAATCTCTTTCAGTTGTTTTTCAGCTTCCCCCCAGTTTTTCATTCGGCTCTGGGCTTCAGCAACTTGTAATTGACTGGCAATCTTCATAGATGTGATATTTGCTTGATCTAGGTAATGAGTTAGGGCTTTGACCTCTTGTTCAGGTTTCTTTTGCAAAGCAGCTTTTACCGCAGCTTGCTGAGAAGCGTAAAACAGATTGGCTTCGGTCTCCATTTGTAGGCGTTGTTGTTCCTGCCAATACCAAACCCCAATACCAATTGCCACAACAGCCAGTCCCCCTGCGATGTATCTTTGACGTAGTCGATAGATCCGATCAGCCATAAGAAACATGAATTGCTGAAAACGATCTGGCTTGTTGAGGTTCAAATCATCTGCTGAATGATTGGGAGAATTGTTTTGCTTGGACATTGGTGAAGATGATTAGAATTGGGTGCTCATGCTTTTTGCATGAATGCTGAAAAATCCACGCCAGAGCTGTTTAAAAGTCAAGCCTCTTATCTTGGGACCATCTGTTAATTAGTGCAAGCTCAAAGGATGGCTTATTTGCTGCAAAGCTTTGAGCCCAATCTATCAACTCACAACCAGCTTGCCGCAAGGAATTCCCACCATGACTGGCATTTGGAATCGCAGCCTAAAAATAATTTCTCGACTGATCTTCGCATTCACAATCGCTTTGCTGTTAGGCGGTATGGGTGGAGGAGATGAAAATTTCACTAGTGGGTTGCCTCTCCCCAAAAAAAACTTTGTTGTCGGCATCACTGATCGAACAGGGATGCAGACTGAATCCTCTCGCTTAACTTGGGAGGGTAAAATCCATTTTAGAGGAAAATACGGTGAAGCAATAGTAAACGTTCCTTTCGCAAAAATAAACCAAGTG
>JAQWOT010000028.1 GCA_029245725.1 SAR324 cluster bacterium
GCTCGTTTGTGCGATAAATCCAGAATCTCCACATAAACCTAGGATTTTCTGTCCATTGGCGCCAATCATCTCTTCGATGGTTCCCACGATGGAAAGTGTTGTGAGAATAGAGAAGGACGCTCCCGGCCTTCAGTGGGGCAACTTCAAAAGCACTGGTCAGTGGCCAGTTTAGCCCTGAAACGGCTTCCATCATCCGATGATCATGCTTGGTTTTGCGCTTAATGATGTCTTCCAAAGTGTATTTGGAGTCAGGCCCACTAACGGGTATACTCTCCAAGCCCTCGATTAGGTAGCTAAAGTCAATGTGGTCAGCTCCTGCAAAGTTGTCGTGGTTCTCCTCATGGTTGAAGGTCCAGTAGTGACTAAACGGTACAATTGCCGTTGGTCCCATCTCTAATGAAACATCTTGTGGGTAGTACAGCATCTCAATTTGGACCGCCTGGTGATGTCTCTGTTTGCGGGCATTGTAAGGAGCGTTATCGTCTTTGTGCCAGTGTTGGTCACGAGCTCCACTGAGGAAGGGAGCATTATGAATGAACGGCACAATCGCCCAGTTTTTACCGACAAGTCGATCACAGGCATCGATCAATCTGGGTGCGTTCAAAATATCAAAAATCTCTGGAATCACTTCAGGAGTAATTCGTAGCTGATCCTGAACTGCTTTCTTTTCTTTTTCGTAAATACGTTGATGAATCTCAGACGAGACCCCTAGACTTTCTGGACAAAGAACAGCGACCCCCCTACTTGCAAACTCTTGAACGAGATTTTGTGATTTACTGTAAATGATTGATTCAGTAGTTAGATTTTGAGAAATCAATTTATGCAACCTTTGATTATAGTGTGACAATAATTTATAAAATAATTAAATGTATGTATATTTATATTTATTGATTTACTAATAATTATTAGCTAATTTAAATTTAAAAACTACAGCAATACGCTCTGACACAGAAGCTAAGCTGATACAAAGTTTCTATCACTGATGCACTTCACAAATTCAGTCAGTGAGACAATTCGTGGGAAATGCTGACCAGCGTGGATATTTCCAACATAAGGCTTGTATTCGTTCACCCTTACCATGAGAGGTCTGCATGGCACCTGCTGATTTTCGTCGTTGGAAGAGAATCTTGGTTTGGAGCGTTTTGACTGGTAGCACGGTGTGGTTATTGAGCTTGGTTAGTTTCTGGAAACCCGAACTCTTCTCCTCTATATACAGTATCGTCGGACTCTAATCATTAAAGTTGTTTCGGAAGGCTTGCTGAGACACTTTCCTTCAGCATCGTCACGTATTCAGAAATAGCTTTTCGATCTGTGTGCGTGATTGTTCAGCATTAGTAATCCCACCTTGTCAATAATGACCTTTGTTTGACCCAAATAAATTTGCTTAATATCTGTATTTTGAATAATTAAGAGATGTACACTATTGTTGATGTTATATTTTATACGAATAGATTATTCAGCAACAAGGAGTCATATGCAGCAACAAGAACGCTTAGATCCAGGATGGGCTTGGACAAAGAAATATAATATAGGTGCTGGTGTAAAGGTTGGGGACACTATTTATACATCTGGCTTAGTGGCCTTAGACAGTGAGGGCAATGTGATTGGTGAGGACGTTTACACCCAATCTAGTCAGGTTTTCAAAAATATTGAGAGTCTGCTAGCTGTTGCTGGAGCAACGATGGATGATGTAATCAAGATCAATACATTCCTGACTGATATGTCTCAATACGGCGAGTTTAGTAGAGCGCGCAATGAAGCTTTCCCAACCGGTGTACCCGCTAGTGCTTGTTACTCCACTCCTGCACTAGTCCTTCCTTCTTTGTTGGTTGAGGTTGAAGCCATTGCGATTATCGGTAGCGGTAGTTGAAGCTTGAGTACCTTCCTTGAGCCTATTGGGGATCCCAATTACTAGGATCCCACTTTTTCTCTCTTGGCAGAACATATTCCTAGAACTATCTTCACACCTCCCACCAATTTTTACGTCCGATCATCTAATTGAGCTTGATTGCATAATTTGATTTGGACTTTACTATGCAGCTCTCACTGAGATTCTTTCTTTTTCTTTTGTTAGATTCTAATATCATATCAAATTAAAATCGAATTTTAGATTCACTATCCTCACTTTTTTCTTACAAGAAATTAACTGTGACTACCACCCAATTAGGATCTCGAAAGAAACTTCGAAACTTTTTTGGTTTCAAGACGTTCATTAGTGGTTTAGCCAAGCAAGGCACTTCTACACTTACAGTTTTGTTTGTTTTGTTCATGGTGCACTCAATCCATCTCCTTTGGGCATTATTCTCAAAGATTTTTTGAGAACAGATGATCAAAAGCTTCACGATCCACACTGATAATTGTGGCTTTTTGAGATTGTGTTCGGAAGCTTACAATTATCTATGGCTCCCTTTGGGTCGCTCTTAACCATGACGGTTAAAGTCTGATTGCCCTAACCAGAAATCAAAGCTGGTCGAAGCCCATGAGTTTCTCGTCAACTTGACCGAGATATTTGAAGCAGCAGCACACTTTCCCTGATTCCATGCCCTACCCATTCCCTCTTCCCTTTGATGGAAAGCCACACCGCTGGACTATGGGATTACGCCCACTAGCCCTGGAGGACTGGCTCTGGCTGGATGAACGCTACGAAACAGAAGTTACCCTGAGGCGAGAACTGCTTGATCAGCGGCACGATGAAGTGTTTCAGGCTTGCCCTGAAGCAGAGGCCGCCAGCACGGAGGTTCTCGAAATTGTTCTTGCATTTCTTGAAAAACAGCATCCAGAGTGCTTTCAACAGATTCAAGAAGACAAGAGTCTGGCACCTGGGCAAACAACTTTTGAAATGGCTGTTAGAGCGCTGCATCCGCTGGAATTGGCAGGACGGTTGGTACAGGAAGATCTCTGCGTGATGCAGCCAGTTCCAGAGGATGCTGAGGATTCTGGAGAGTACCGACTAACCGCAGCAGCACTATGCTTCCCTACTCGTTGGAATCTGCGGGAGAAGATTGGGCACCCGATGTCCAAAATCCATGATCCAGTACCGGGATATCGGGAGCAGATCAACGCCCCAGTGAATCAGTTCATGCGTCGTCTGACACCGGAGAAACCGATGTGGCGCGTCAACTGGAGCCTGAATGAGGATCCGACGCTTTTTCAACCGGGAGGTCATGGAATTTTAGAAGCTGCACCCCACCTGACCTCAGAAAATGCTGGAACGGAAGTATTCTTGCGCTTGGAACGCCAGACGCTCAGCAGGCTTCCCAATACAGGTGCAATTCTCTTCACCATCCGGATCCTACAGTGCCCACTGGAGGAACTGAAGGATTCAGAAGCCCATCAACTGGCTCAAACACTGCGTCACTGGTCCGAGGATCTCCAGACCTACAAGTCTTTTGCGGTTTATGGACCAGCGGTGCTGAGCTACTTGGAAGGAAGGACTTTAATCTAGGCGGAAAATACAAGCTACAGCTTGCCCGCAAGCCGGAAGGTGAAAGTCGAACTAGTGAAAGGAATACTAACATTCTACTGAATTGGTGAACAACGTCAGTCTATTACTTTAGAGAAATGTCATAAACAAACACATATAAATTTTGACACCATAGAGTTCTTGTGTTATTGTGTTCGACAATATAAGTGCAAGTTGTTGAAAGTAACTTAACGTGAATTTGGGATAAGCCCTAGGCGCACACGAGTTGCTTGTGGGCGTTGAGGATCTCCTGTTCCTCTCGAGTCCAGGAGAGTGCCGGACGTTTTTCCTGCCAAGTGTAGGCGACCAACCCAGCGATCAGGTGGACGAATGCGTTGATGGGGCTTCGGTGTCGGGAGTGCTCAATCTGGCAGACGTTTTTGAGCTGGTCATTGACAGTTTCAATCAAGGCCCTCTTCCTGAGAAGGATTTTATCCATCAGGCTCAACAGCTTGGGTTTTATGTTCTTGCGTAGCTTGGTGATGAGTTCTACGCCTTGCTGCTGGAGGGTGTTGCGGAGCGCTTGGGAGATGTAGCCTCGATCCCCAAAGAGCTTGCCAAAGAGCCCATTGGCCAGCTCAGGCACGGTCAAACGATCATCCACATTTCCTGGTGTGAGGCGAACCCCAAGCAGGTCGCTGCGATCATTGATGATCAGGTGCAGCTTAAAGCCAAAGAACCAGCCCGTTGAGGTTTTTCCTCTCTGGGCCAAGCCTCCGAAGACCTTGTGGGAGTGAATACGGGCATTGCGGCAGACCTTCAGTGGAGTTGAGTCGACAAAGCTGATCCCAGTCACTTCACCACGGCGACTTCCCAGGTAGTGAGCCAAGGGCCAAAGAACCTGAGGAAGAAGCTGGACCACACGAGTGTAGCTGGGGGCTTCGGGAAACTCACGATGCCAGCGCCCAAGGACCTGTTCGGTGTAGTAGCCCTTGAAGTTGCGGTAGCCTCGAGATTGATGGAACATGACGAGAATGGTCATGAGTTCACTCGGGCTCAGGCTTGTGGAACGTTGGCGAACACGACGAGGCCCAAGTAACAGATCGTGTGGCGGCTCAAAACTGAAATTGCAGTAGAAATCGTCAAGATTGCAATAGACGGTCGTCAAATCCATGGGAGTCTCCTTGGTCGGGGATGATGTCTGGAAATATCAATCCCTCAGACTATCAGGAGACTCCCTCTTATCCAAAACTCACGTTAATTATACTCTCGTGTGTTGCTATCGCAGGTGCGTTGATCTTTCTGGGCCACTTTCCCACACTTCAAGATAGTTGGTTCGATGATTCGAATCCTATCATCGATAGCTCTGACGATGAAGGTAATAACATCTATAAGCAGTAAAACTTAAGTTATCTTGATCGTGGCAAAAT
>JAQWOT010000029.1 GCA_029245725.1 SAR324 cluster bacterium
TGCTCCCTTCGCCAATTCTGTCGTGATTATGTTTGGCAAAGCAATGCTTGCTGTCTGGCCTTGATTTGCTCCAATTTGGAAAGACAGATTCCTCTGAGTTGAATCTTCTGCACTTCCGTTTAGAATCTTTTCCCCACCAAACTGAGTGTTTAGAGAAATTCTGTCTATTGAACTCAGTGCGTTCTCAATTTCCTTCTGAGAAGCAGTAACCATATTCTGGTCATTCACTCCAACATTAGCCGCTGCAACTGTTCGCTGTCGCATATCCACCAGAAGTCTGGATACTTCATTCAGTGCACCTTCAGCCGTTTGTACAATTGAAATTGCTGACTCATTGTTTTCGGTCGCTTGGTGCAAACTTGCTACTTGTGCTCGCAAGCCTTCAGAAATAACCAGAGAAGCTGGACCATCTGCACCAGTATTGATCTTCTGTCCGGACGACAGTCGTTCAATCGATTTCGCTAGCAACTGGTCATTTTGAGCCAGATTTCTGTGAGCATTCAGGGCTTCAACGTTGTTGTTGATTCGCAGACTCATTTTCAACTCCTTGTAATTTGGAAATATAATTTCCTGAGTGACTTCCTTACGTGAAAGCAGCAGGGATATATCCGTAGCACCCCACCTAGATTCGGTTTTGGATTCCGAATCTCTGTTCATCCTCCATGACGAACAGCACAAATCCATTGCTCAGTTTTGGGCCGAAAGGAAATTAACAGGGTTTGAATCAAAATAACTAGATTAATCTAGATTATTTTGATTTTAATGATACAGGCCATCAGAAGACTGCTTGGCCTTCGTAATCAAATGGATAATTGCTCCGAATTATCCAGAAAAAGGTTAAATACCAATCCAAACAAGTTGGATCGGAATATTTGATGTCAAAGAACGAAGTGTAGAAGTAGCAGTTAATTGCTAAATCAATCTCTATTCAGAATCTGATCTAAACAACTTTAGTTATCTTATTGCTAATTAAATAGTAGTAACATTTTCATTAAGAATATGATTTTCAGAATCATCATCTAAAGAATTATGATTGCTAAATAGATAACTTTGAGTCTTAGAATTTTTTCATAACCACTAAAGTTAGTGTTTGTGGATAAACCACTACACTAGAATTTTTCTTCAACCAGATGACTTTGACCTATCAAATTAAGAGTAGAGAATCTAAATTTTCCAAGATCAAGCAACCACACAATACAATTCACCTGATATTCCGAGCTCTAAGACAGTAAATCCTCTTCAGCTAACTATGTTCAGATCCAAACCATCACAAACTAATTTCTCTAAGGAGAATTGTTCAGTTTGTTTTTATAACAAGTACCAGATTCATAATTGAGCTTATTTAGCTCTTTGAAATTAGTCTTGTCCCACTTTCAGAAGACTCTTGACTATTCTAAGTGCATCCTCTAAGTCACTCCCATGAGCGATCAAGGTTCTACATAGCTATTATTCCAGGACTTCTTATCATAGATCCTAATCAAACCTACATTACTGGCTAGCTAAGAGAGCCATAACATTTTTGGGCATTGCGTTAGCCTGGGCCAATTGGGCCGTCGCTGACTGTGTCATGATCTGGTTGCGTGTGAACGCTGCCAGCTCCACTGCCATATCTGCATCACGGATAGTTGACTCTGCAGCTGTCATGTTCTCTGACGCAATTCTCAGACTTGTCAGGTTTGACTCCAGGGTGTTCTTCTGAAACGCTCCCAAGTCACCTCGAGCGACCGCAATCTCTTCAATCGCCTTGTCAATTACTCCCATTGCGTCTTCGGAACCTTTGCCTGTTGTCACATCCAGGTCCGCAAGGCTTGAAAAACCACTGTCATTCGAAACTCCTATCGCCAGCTGATTCGTCGAAACATTCGGCAAACTCACACTGGCTATCTGACCCTGATTTGCTCCAATCTGAAACGATACTAATGGATTGCCCTGCGCATCAAGATTACTCCCGTCCAGTAAGTTCTTGCTACCAAACTGAGTATTGTTTGATATGCGATCAATCGCTTCCAAAGCATTCTCAATCTCTTTCTGAGAGGCATTGACCGAATTCTGGTCATTGATCCCAAGGTTGGCTGCAGACACCGCCCGCTGACGCATGTCTACCAACAGTTTCGACACTTCGTTGAGTGCTCCCTCTGCTGTCTGAACCAAAGAGATCGCTGCTTCGTTGTTGTCGGTGGCCTGCTGGATACTGCCAATTTGGGCTCGCATCCCTTCAGAAATAACCAGGGAAGCCGGACCATCAGCCCCACGGTTGATCTTCTGACCAGATGACAAGCGCTCAATCGATTTGGAGAGTTGCTTATCGTTGTTGATCAAATGCCTGTGGGCATTGAGGGACTCTACGTTATTATTGATTCGCAGACTCATACTAACTCCTTGTAGGTCTGTTGATTGCGATGACGGTCGTCTCTTCCATGAGACCACGCTACAGTCCAATCGAATGAACTGGTCGTCTGAAAATAC
>JAQWOT010000030.1 GCA_029245725.1 SAR324 cluster bacterium
CCCCGAAGATACACAACTCTTGGGACTGATGGGTACGGACGAAGTGATTTCCGGAAAGCCCTTCGCAGTCACTTTGAGGTGGATCGCTACCATGTCGCCGTTACTGCCCTGAAGTCACTGGCGGACGAAGGTGAAATTCACACCAAGCAGGTTGCTGAGGCTATTCGTAAGTATGGTATTGATTCAGAAAAAACCAATCCACTTTATGCTTGAGAGAGTGCATACATGTCTACGATCAAGGAAATCACGGTCCCAGATATCGGTGACTTCAGTGATGTGGAAATCATCGAAATTCTTGTCAAACCAGGTGATTCACTGAAGGCAGAGGATTCGGTGATGACGTTGGAGAGTGACAAGGCCACGATGGATGTACCTTGCCCGGAAGATGGACAAGTTGCTGAGTTGCTGGTCAAGGTTGGAGACCATGTTTCAAAGGGAACGTCGATTCTGAAACTACAGGCAGCAGGTACCAGCCAGTCAGTTTCAACAGAGGCGCTTGAAGCTCCGACTCCATCTGCTAGTGCCCCATCCACTGATCCAGCACCAGCTTCAGTGCCAGTAGCCTCTGCTTCCGTGGAAGTGATTGTCCCGGATATTGGGGATTTCCAGGATGTGGAAATCATTGAGATCTTTGTCAAACCAGGAGATGCCGTCAACATCGAAGATCCATTGATCACCTTGGAGAGTGACAAGGCCACGATAGAGGTGCCATCTTCAGATGCAGGCACAATTGAAACGGTATTGGTCAAGGTTGGAGATCGTGTTTCTGCAGGAACTGCTGTTGTACGCTTGAGCACTTCAGGCTGTGTTGCCACAGCACCTTCCGTCCCTGCAGCTTCAACTCTGGAAGTAGCGAAGGTAGATTCAGCACCTACTCCTGCCCAAGCTGCCCCCACGAGTTCAGTCGCAGAACCGAATAAGATTGATGAGGCTGCCTTTCGCAAGGCACACGCTAGTCCATCGGTTCGTAAGTTTGCGAGAGAATTGGGAGTGGATCTATCCAAACTGAGTGGCTCTGGCAGGAAGAATCGCATCACCAAAGATGATGTCCAAAATTACGTCAAGCAGGCTGTCACAAAAGCTGAATCTGGAGTTGCTACGGCACCAGCCGCTTCTGGAAGCGGGATTCCTGCAATGCCAGAGGTTGACTTCAGTAAATTCGGTGAAATCGAAACTCAGGATCTCCCAAGGATCAAGAAAATTTCAGGTAAAAATCTACATCGAGTCTGGCTAAATATTCCTGCCGTGACGCATCACGATGAGGTAGATATCACCAACCTGGAGAATTTCCGCAAGGAGTTGAAAGATGAAGCTGCCAAGCAAGGTGTTCGCATCACGTTACTGGCTTTCATCATGAAGGCGCTGGTGGCAAATCTGAAGCAGTTTCCAACCTTTAATTCTTCACTCACTCCGGATGGAGAGCGCCTAATCCTCAAGAAGTACTTCCATATTGGTGTCGCGGTGGATACCCCAAATGGTCTGGTTGTGCCTGTGATTCGAGATGTTGATAAGAAGAGTGTTTATGACTTGGCTCGTTATTTGGGAGAGATGAGTGTCAAGGCCCGTGATGGAAAGCTCAAAAGTCAGGACATGCAGGGAGGTTCCATGACGATTTCAAGCTTGGGTGGAATTGGTGGTACAGCCTTTACTCCGCTGGTTAATGCACCAGAGGTTGCGATCCTTGGCTTGACGCGCTCTCGCATGCAGCCGGTCTGGAATGGTAAAGAATTTATTCCTCGATTGATGCAACCTGTTGACCTGTCCTATGACCACCGAGTGATTGATGGAGCGGAGGCAGCTCGATTTGTAGCGTCCCTTGGTAAGTACCTGACCGACATTCGTCGAGTTTTGCTCTGAGAAGTTTGGTTCATATTCTGATGCTGGAGAACTTCCTACAGAAGTTATCCAGCAGCTTATTTGAACATTGAACCGGCCCCACGCATAGCTCACAAATCAATCAAGCTATCCTTCCTTGCTGCTCTTCTCATTTGTAACTAATTCCAACCCTCAATAAGTCCTAAAATGAAGAATATTCGTGTTTTGGTGAATGGTGCTAAAGGCCGTATGGGCCAAGAAGTTGTTAAAGCAGTTACAGCAGCAGCAGATCTCGAACTAGTGGACCAGACAGACCTGGGGGATGATCTGATCACCAGAATTAAGGCAAGCCAGGCGCAAGCAGTGGTTGATTTCACAACGGCTGCCGTCGCCTTTGAAAATACTCGTAAGATTCTGGAAGCTAGAGTACATCCTGTCGTTGGAACCAGCGGACTACTGGCGGAGCAGGTGGCAGAGCTTCAGCAATTGGCTAAAGAAAAAGACATTGGAGGGCTAATTGCGCCAAATTTTGCGATTGGGGCGGTATTATTAATGAAATATGCGCAAGATGCTGCCAAGTATCTTCCCGATGTAGAGGTGATTGAACTCCACCATAATCGAAAAGCTGATGCTCCTTCAGGAACCGCAGTCAAGACTGCACAGCTAATCGCTGAAGCCCGCCAGGAAATCCCAAAGGCTCTGGTAGAAGAGAAGGAGTTGTTTGAAGGTGCTCGGGGATCAGAAGTGCATGGAGTCCGGGTTCATTCTCTGAGATTGCCAGGACTGGTTGCCCACCAAGAAGTAATCTTTGGGGGAACTGGAGAAACACTGACCATTCGACATGATTCGATTCACCGGGAATCCTTCATGCCCGGTGTTTGCCTCGCTTGCCGAAAAGTAATTGGATCCCAGCAACTCTTCTATGGCCTCGAACACTTACTCTGATTGAATGCTGACTCTAAAATGATTGTTGAATTTCTGCCAACCCCGTCATTCAAATGGCCATGACATCTCTTGCCAAGACATATAACCCCCAGGAATTTGAAACCGATCTCTATCAACAGTGGGAGGAAGGTGGTTGGTTCCGAGCGGATGCTCAATCCGACAAGCCCAGCTTCACCATCTCCATGCCTCCTCCCAATGCCACGGGTCAATTGCATGTGGGGCATGCAGTTATGTTGGCACTGGAAGATATTCTGATTCGCTGGCATCGGATGCGTGGTTACGAAGCACTCTGGGTACCTGGTACAGATCACGCCGCGATCGCCACAGAAAACGTGGTTTTACAGAAAATTCAGCGAGAAGAAGGAATTATCGACCCAAGAAAAGAGTTAGGTAGAGAAGAAGTCTTGCGACAGATCG
Source organism: SAR324 cluster bacterium (assembly GCA_029245725.1). NCBI lineage: Bacteria > Deltaproteobacteria > SAR324 cluster bacterium. The sequence goes on from JAQWOT010000030.1 coordinate 3,178, forward strand.
CAGACTACGTGTTGGATTCAAGGGATATAATCAAAAACCAAGTTCGAGTGATGGGTTCCAGTTGTGATTGGTCAAGGGATCGCTACACGATGGATCCTCAACTGAACCGATGTGTCAATGAGACCTTCTCGCAGATGTATGCAGATGGGCTGATCTATCGTGGGCACCGAATCGTTAACTGGGATCCGAAGCTACAAACGAATGTCTCAGACGATGAGGTAGACCGTAAGGAAGTGGCATCTCCCTTCTATACCTTTCAGTATGGGCCTTTCCAAATTGGAACGGTTCGTCCAGAGACAAAATTTGGTGACAAGTATGTCGTGATGCATCCAGATGATGAGCGTTACTCAGAGTTCAATCATGGTGATACCTTCGAGTGTGAATGGATCAACGGGCCTGTCGAGGCCACAATCATCAAGGACTCTGTCGTGGATCCATCCTTTGGAACAGGAGTGATGACGATCACTCCATGGCACGACCACACGGACTTTGAGATCGCAGAGCGACACCAATTAGACAAGGAACAGATTATCGACTTTCAGGGGCGCTTGCTGGCAAATGCGGGAGAATTCGCTGGGATGCCCATTGAGGAAGCAAGACCAAAAATTGTTGAGAAGCTGGCAGCC
>JAQWOT010000031.1 GCA_029245725.1 SAR324 cluster bacterium
TTCATCATGATGCCCTTCTTCATCGTGATGCCCTTCTTCATCGTGATGCCCTTCTTCATCGTGATGCCCTTCTTCATCGTGATGGTGGTGAGCTTCCATTTCTATCCGCTCAATTCCCCTTGAAATTGTCATGACCTTCATCGAAGGGTTCAAATTCACTAACCTATCCAACCAAATTTCCTCAGCTGCAATTCCACCAAGCTTAAAATAAACATTTACGTCAAGCATTTCACGCATTTTAGACGGCTTCGGTGCAAAGGTATGGAGGTCCTGTCCAGCAGGCACAAGATGTACAACTTCAACGAAATCACCACCTATTGAACTCACAAAATTTTCAATCGGTGGTATTGTCACCGCAACTCGTATTTTCTGATCAGCAAATAAGTCTGAGCTGTTTGCGATCAAAGCAAAATAGGCCATCAGAACAAAAAATCGATTCATGTCAGCTCTCAATAATTTTTGAAAGTTAGTTGCAAAAGAAATAATATTATGTCAATTTTTAATGAAATTTGCAATTGAGTTGCGTTTGTTCTCGTCAACATTAAGGATTTACAACTATGAAGTATTGTTTTGCTTACATATTCATTTTTTTCACATTCTTGATTGAATGCTATGCACAAAGTTCGTTAGAGGCTCACATTCATGGTGAAGCTAAGTTGAACATTGTTTTTGAGGGTCAAGAACTGCTTATTGAGCTGCAGAGCCCATCTTACAACTTGGTAGGCTTTGAACATGAGCCCAAAACGAAAAACCAACATGAACTTGTTAACAATACCATTGAACTTCTCAGAGATTTTGAAAATATTGCGGACATTTCCTCTCAAGCAAATTGTAAAACTGTTGACGTGTCAGTATCCACAAGCATGAGAGGAATTCACAAGGACGAACATCACAAGGACGAACATCATAAGGACGAACATCATGATTCTGAAAAAGAAACTCACTCAGAATTTACTGCGATCTATTCCATCAATTGTGAAAAACCTGAGGATTTTAAATCAATTGAGTTAGAACTTTTTAAAACATTTAGTTTGATGGAGGAAGTGAAGGTTCAAACAATTATTCAAGGAAAACAGAGCTTTGGAGAATTGATTTCAGATAATCCAAAATTAAGTTTTTAAAATTTCAAATGCTGTTTTTTGAAAACTTGGACTTAAACAATTTCTTTAAAACTTTTTCATGATTTTTTTTGTGATTCACCAATGATTTTTTTCAACTGGATTGATAGATAGCCCAGCAAGACTGCTAAAAGAAATGAATAATACTCCATCCAGAAAAGAAGCTGAGGACGCAGTTCGAACCCTAATCAGATGGTCTGGAGAGAATCCAAACCGTGATGGCCTCTTGGGTACACCAGATCGGGTGGTCAGAGCTTACGAAGAATTCTTTGCTGGATACAATGAAGATCCTAAATCGTTGCTGGAAAAAACGTTTGAAAATATATCTAGCTACGACGAGATGATTGTTCTTAAAAATATTCGACTTGAATCCCACTGCGAGCATCACATCGTCCCAATTATTGGCAAGACACATATCGGCTATCTTCCAAATGAAAGAGTAGTTGGTATTTCTAAGCTGGTACGTCTGGTAGATGTCTTTGCTAAACGAATGCAGATTCAGGAGGCACTCACATCCCAAATCGCAGATACAATTCAAGGAATACTCAAACCAAAAGGAGTTGGTGTTGTTATCGAGGCAGCCCATCAATGTATGACAACCCGCGGCGTTCATAAATCAGGTGTTAGCATGGTGACCATGCATACCCACGGATTGTTTCGCAATGATACCCACACCCGAAGAGAATTCATGGCAATAATTAACCTTGAACATTCCTAATCTGACCTAAAAAACAAGATACGTTATCTTATAACATAACATAACAAACTAAGTAGGACGCTAAAAATGGGTCGAAAAGATAGTTGGAAAATTGCCGTACTGGAAATTCTGCAAACAAGTGAAAAACCAATGTCAGCTTACGACATTCTAGGAAAATTGAGAGATAGAAATCCTAAAATTGCTCCCCCAACAATCTACCGAACACTTTCTGATCTGGTTGAAAGAGGGCGTGCGCACCGGCTTGAATCACTAAATGCCTACATTGCCTGCAAAACCGATAAACACGATGAAAGTGCTGTAATAACAATTTGTGATGATTGCGGTGTTGTGAATGAGTATATCGATACAGGCGTACTTAACGCGCTTTCAGAGGTCATTGCCAATTCGGGTTTTGCTCCTTTACGTCATGTAATTGAACTGCAAGGAGTCTGTGAAAATTGTGGCTATGAACAAAACTAAAGTCAAACATGAGTAGTATGAAGTTTCGATTGCTCACAACCGGGGCCAGTTTGAGATTAGCAGTTGCTTTATTGATGATTGTATCCTTATGGTGTGGCTTTTTCTGGGCAACTACCAACCCTGGGGGTTTGTAATGCACGCTCTTCGGTTCAACAACCTTACTCTGGGGTATGATCATCAACCTGCTATCCATCAGCTAGATACTGAAATTGCTGTTGGAAGTCTGACTGCTGTAGTGGGTCCCAACGGTGCTGGAAAATCGACGCTGCTTAAGGGTGTGATTGGGACGCTCGTTCCTATGGAGGGGAGTTTGGCTTTAGGCTCAATCAGCCGGGAAAATATAGCTTATCTGCCGCAGCAATCCGATATCGATCGTTCATTCCCAATTACAGTAATTGACCTTGTTGCAATGGGCTTGTGGAGAGAAATTGGTCCATTCGGCTGGCTCAGCGCAGCACAACAAAGCCTTGTCGAAAAGGCAATTGCTGCTGTCGGACTATCTGGCTTCGAATCCAGAATCATTGGTTCCCTTTCAGGGGGTCAGATGCAGCGTGTTCTCTTTGCAAGGCTGCTTCTCCAAGATGCACAAATGGTATTATTAGATGAGCCTTTCAACGCCATCGATACCCGTACAATGACTGACTTACTCAGGATTATCAAACGCTGGCATGTAGAGGGGCGGACTATTCTGGCTGTACTGCACAATCATGATACCGTCCGGACTCATTTTCCAGAAACGCTGATGATAGCTCGGGAACTGGTAGCCCATGGACCGACAGAAAGTGTTTTAACTGCAGAAAACCAATTCCGTGCTCGACAGATGTGTGAAGCTTGTGCCGGACCACCCCATGTTTGCGGACGAAGTGTAGCATGATTTGGGATACAATTTTCCAACCCTTTGCAGAATTTGGATTTATGCGTCGAGCACTTCTTGGTTGTATAGCCATTTCTGTTGGAGCGACGCCCGTAGGAACCTTCCTTATGCTGCGTCGGATGAGTTTAACAGGTGATGCGATGGCACACGCAATTTTGCCTGGGGCAGCCGTAGGATTTCTCGTTTTTGGTCTCTCTCTCATACCTATGACCATCGGGGGGTTAACTGCTGGACTTTTGGTTGCGTTGCTCTCCGGATTTGTAACTCGCATGACAATCCTTCGTGAAGATGCCAGTTTGGCTTCATTCTACTTGATTTCGTTAGCGATTGGAGTGCTGATTGTTTCGACGCGTGGAAGTAATGTTGACCTAATGCACGTACTTTTCGGTACAGTTTTAGCGCTTGACGATGCAACGTTGATCTTACTCTGCTCAATCACAAGCTTCTCACTAGTAACACTCTCTTTATTATTTCGACCTCTAGTTCTGGAATGCGCTGATCCCCATTTTCTTCGTTCAGTAAGCGGACTTAGTGCAATCACCCATTTCACCTTTCTTTTACTGGTAGTACTGAATCTTGTAGGGGGCTTCCACGCAATCGGAACACTCATGGCTGTAGGTGTAATGATTCTCCCTGCGACTGCAGCACGGTTCTGGGCTATCAGCATTGGTGGCATGATTGCGACTGCAGTTGCTATTGCCATGGTTTCAAGCCTGATTGGGCTGCTGCTTTCTTTCCATTACAGCTTGCCGTCTGGGCCTGCAATCATTCTCGTCAACGGGATTTTCTACGGATTGTCGGTTTTTTTAGGTCCAATCGGTGGACTACTCACCCAAACAATAACTCAACAACAACTTAAAATCTAAAAAGGAGAATAGATGGCTTCTCGGAGAGTTTTTATAAAGTCTGCTATCGCCCTGCTTACTTTGCTAACAGCTAGTACAATAGCTGTCCAAGCTGCGAAACCCACCCCCGTTGTAGCGACTTTTTCCATTCTTGGGGACATGGTTGAACGCATCGGTGGTGAGCATATAGCTGTCACAACGCTAGTGGGCCCAGATGGAGATGCCCATGTCTATCAACCAACAACGGCAGACGCGCGCGCAATGGCTGAGGCTCAGGTCCTGATTGAAAATGGTCTTGAGTTTGAGGGATGGCTGGACCGCCTGGTCAAAGCTTCAAACTTTGACGGCATACGTGTGGTCGCAACCAACGGAATCAAGCCAATTCCGTTCGCAGAAAGCGAGGGGCATCACGATGACGAGGGGTATCACGATGACGAGAGGTATCACGATGACGAGGGGCATCACGATGACGAGGGGCACGATCACAACCACGGCATTTTTGACCCACATGCCTGGCAAAGTCCTCGTGCTGCAGTTACGTATGTGAACAACATCACTAGTTCACTAGCCCAAAACGATCCTTCGAACGCTTCTGTCTTCTATCTCAACCGTGAAGCTTATGTTTCTGAGATTCAAGCCCTAGATGAAGAGATTCAACGGATGGTTAATACTCTCTCAAGCGATCACAGAATTGTCATAACGAGTCATGACGCTTTAAAGTATTTTGGCAAGGCGTATGGGCTTAGCTTTCTCGCACCTCAAGGACTTAGTACTGAATCAGAAGCCTCCGCAAAGGAAGTTGCAGGTCTGATTAGGCAGATACGAAAAGAGGGGATCAAAGCTGTTTTCGTGGAGAACATAGCTGACTCGCGTCTAATCGAGCAGATTGCCAACGAAACGGGAGCTAACATCGGAGGCAAACTCTATTCAGACGCACTTTCTGGTACCGATGGGCCTGCGTCTACTTACCTGGAAATGTTACGCCACAACAGTACAACTATTGTGAATGCATTAAGTGATTGAGTTGAGTCTCATTATAACACTGTGATTACTTTGATTCGATTGATCTGAAACTTTTGGACTTGCATGAAAAAATTTCTATTTGCGATTTGGATCGTTGTAATCACAGCACTCAAACATTATTAGAATCTATAGAAGGGCAATCTCTGATCTGCGACCGTTTATTTAATCTGATCTGTTGGAAAATCAAATATATTTACTGCAACAGCATCATTGCCACAATCTGGTGCCCTTCAAAGTGAGGCAGACAATGGAGCTACTTCGTCAATCTAGACCCAAACCCAACCTTGACCAGATACGTAAGATTAAAGCTACACTACGCCAAACTCTGAAGCTCTCCGAGGAAGATACAATCACCGTTACTGAATTAGCCTGCTTAGAGGAAGATTGTGCACCTTTAGAAACAGTGATTGGCCTTCTTCGGGATGGGTATCCACAAATTCAGCACAAGATCCACAAACCAACAAACTCCATTGATACCCACGATCTCACAGAAGTTTGCAAAGCTTGGGGATTTGATTCTGGTAATTTGGCATTTATAACTTTTGACAAGGAGACTTGAATGAATAGTTCAAGCAAAGTCCCAGTAACTATTCTGACCGGATTCCTCGGTTCAGGTAAGACTACACTGCTCAACCAAATCCTTAGCGAAGAGCATGGAAAGCGAATAGCAGTGATCGAAAACGAATATGGGGAGATTGGTATCGACTAAGCCCTAGTCATCAACGCCGATGAAGAAATCTTCGAAATGTCAAACGGGTGGTGCATCTGCTGTACAGTCCGTGGCGACCTTATTCGCGTGCTTGGGAATCTTATGAAGCAGAGAGATAAGTTTGATTACATACTTCTCGAGACCACTGGCCTCGCTGATCCAGGACCAGTTGCGCAAACCTT
>JAQWOT010000032.1 GCA_029245725.1 SAR324 cluster bacterium
AGTGGTAGGCTGGGTTAAATACTGATTTTACTGAGGAAAGGTGTGGTGGCGGGGGCAGGATTTGAACCTGCGACCTTCGGGTTATGAGCCCTAGGGCTTAAATAATTGAAAAATTAGGAATATTGATCTCCAAAGCACACTGGAGTTTACTCAAGATCTAACCCAGAGGTTCAGTATTCTCAAAAATAAAAATTGGCCCTTTGAAGAAAGTTTTTTTATGCCAATTTTTACCATCAGCCTCTTCGACTTGAAACCACTAAACTAGTGATTGACTAAATAGTCTGATTTCACTAAATTCCTGACATTTTTTCTAATTGAACATAAGTAGGGATTGAAAGCTCAATCGAAGAGGCAGGTATTCAACATTTTTTGTCCATCATAAAATTCAAACAAGCGTCCGATGTCGCAAGTTTATCGTTGGTTGTTGGATAATGTGTAGATTTTTAGCCTGGAAAGGATCTCCGAGGTATTTGGACGAACTTGTCCTCGATCAGGAACAATCTCTTGTTGAGCAAAGCAAAAATGCACTGATTGGCAAAACGACTATAAATGCAGATGGATTTGGGTTGGCATGGTATAAAGATCCTCAAATACCATGTGTGTACAAGGATACTCATCTAGCCTGGTCGAACACCAATCTCAAACTACTTGCACATCATACGAGATCTCCCCTGTTCCTAGCACACGTCCGGGCGTCCACGGGTATGGCCATATCACAAAATAATTGCCACCCCTTTGTGGTTGGGAAATGGTGTTTCATGCATAACGGTCAAGCTGGTGGACATGAAAAGTTTAGACAAGCTTTGGATGCCTTGATCCCAGTTGAACTTTACGAATTCCGCTATGGTGCAACAGAGAGCGAAGCAATTTTTCTTATCGCCATGGGCCTTGGGTTAGAGCAAGATCCGATCAATGCTATGAATCGCGCTGTAGGAATGGTAGAGAAGCTTGCTGAAGAACGAGGTAAACGACCCTATGTGCGTTTCACTGCATGCTGGTCCGACTAGGAAAGACTATTTGCTGCACGTATGGCTTCTGATCGATTGGCTCCAAGCCTATTTGTGAAAAGATGTCAGGATGGTCATATAGTCTCTTCCGAACCTCTTGAAAATGGGTGTGACGATTGGGTTGAAATCGCTGCTGGTGAAGCCATTGAAATACGAGAAGGAAATTATTTGGTATCTCACGCTTTTGGTGCCCAAAGTTTGACTATCTGATAAGCACATTAAATCTAGGGATGGACTATTAATAGCCTGCCTCCCATACTCAACTGGTCAGACATGTAATTCTGCTTAACCCCAACGGAGGAAATCATGAAAACACTAAAACTGGCTTTTATAATTGGTGCCATAAGCTTAACTGCGTTGAGCGCATCTGCTGAAACATTTCGTTGGGCATCGAAAACAGATCCGCAAACGATGGATCCACATGCAGTGAACTCTGCTCCTGTTCTGTCGTTTCTAAACAATATCTATGAAGGCCTCGTTCGCCGGAATAAGGGTATGTCTATCGAAGGCTCGCTCGCTCAATCCTGGGCGCCACTCAATGGAGAAAATGGTTGGCGTTTCAACCTGCGTCAAGGAGTGACTTTCCAAAACGGATCTACCTTTAATTCAGAAGATGTCCTGTTTTCCTATGAACGTGCATCAAGCGAAGTAGCTGATGTTCGATCTTGGTTTGCACCGGTAAAAGAGGTTCGTGCAGTTGATGATTATACTATTGATTTCATTACAAATGCCCCAAACCCTTTGTTCCCTGATTCCATCGCTAACTTCATGATCTTGGACAAAGACTGGGCCGAAGCGAACGGAGCAGAGTTACCTGCTCGCGATGCAGAAAATTTTGCGACAATGAATGTCAACGGCACGGGCCCATTTACATTGGCCAGTCGAGATCCTGGAATCAAAACTGTGTTGGTGTCGAACAGCAACTGGTGGGGCAAAGTTGAGCACAACATTACCTCGGCAGTCTTCACCCCAATTGGTAATTCAGCAACTGGCCTAGCCGCGCTGTTATCGGGCGAGATTGATTTTATACAGCCAATTCCTCTACAGGATGTCGGGCAAGTTGAAAGCCGTGATGGGTTCAAAGTCTTAGAGGGAGAAGAAACTCGAGTGATCATGTTTGGTTTTGGGCATGAACACGAAAAACTACTATATTCATCTGATGTTACTGGAGCGAATCCGTTTCAGGACGTTCGTGTACGCCAAGCGGCAGCACATGCGATTGATATAGCTTCAATCGATCGGGTGCTGTTCAGAGGTAAGATCGATGGCGCCTCACAATTGGTCCCAGCTGGTATTTCAGGCTATTCAGAAACTAATTCAAGTCGACCAGCATATGATCCTGAACGTTCGAAGGCCCTATTGTCTGAGGCTGGCTATCCAAATGGTTTTAGCTTTGGTTTAAAATGCCCGAATGACCGCTATATCAACGATGAGGCACTGTGTCGTGCTGCAGCATCGATGTTCGCTGCTGTAGGTCTTAAAGCTGAACTCAACACTGTTCCAGTTCGAGAGTACTGGCCGCAGCTGCGTAAAGATGCTTTTGATATGTATCTTCTCGGCTGGTCTCCTGGGACTTTTGACATAGAGCATCCAATCCGTTTCCTGATGTCGACTCCAAATTCTGAAAAGAAGTTGGGGTCATGGAATTTTGGTGGATATTCGAACCAACGCGTTGATGAGCTACTGCCTGACATTCAGCAGGAAATAGATCCAGTTGCACGCCAGACTATGGTTGATGAGGTCGTTGGTATCACTCAGGCAGAGGTCGCATACATTCCCCTGTATACCCAACCACTGATCTGGGCTGCAAAAGAAAATGTCAACCTTACACAACGTGCTGACAATTTCTTCATGCTGCGCTGGGTTACAGTAGACTGATCCGAATCTAAGTCAAAGATACGATGGCTTATTTTATCCTGAAACGGATGGTTCAATCCGTATTTGTGATGCTAGCCGTCGCCTTTTTGGCTTTTTCCTTGTTCCAGTTTGTTGGCGATCCCATTACGCAGATGACTGGAGTGGAAACCTCCTTTGAGGATCAGGAACGCCTACGTGAAGAACTCGGGTTGAACGATCCCTTCATCTACCAATTCGTGCGTTTCAGCGGCAATATGTTGCAGGGCAACTTTGGGTTTTCCTATCGTACGCGCCAACCTGTAGCGGACATGATCGCTGACCGTGTTCCGGCGACACTGGAACTGGGCTTTGTAGCGCTGATCATCTCTCTTTTGGTTGGGGTGCCTACAGGAGTTTATACAGCTCTAAAACCACGTGGTGCCCTCACCCAAATCATTTTGACGACCACTCTTGTTGGCGTGTCGATCCCAACGTTCGTAATTGGGATTATGTTGATATTCATCTTTGGTGTGCAACTTGGCTGGCTGCCAACGTTCGGACGTGGTGGAACCTTGCAAATAGGCAGTTGGGGAAGTTCATTGTTCACTCTAGACGGTTGGCGTGCACTTCTGTTACCTGCTATTACCCTTGGTGTTTACCAGTTGACCCTCACTATGCGACTGGTGCGAGCCGAAATGATGGAAGTCATGCGATCTGACTATATCCAGTTTGCCATGGCCCGTGGGGTACCCATGAAGCGTTTGCATTACAAACATGCACTGGCGAACACAATGATACCTGTGATCACCATTATTGGGCTGCAATTTGGTGGTGTCATCGCTTTTTCAATTGTGACTGAAAGTGTGTTTCAATGGCCTGGCATGGGGTTGTTATTCCTTGAATCAATCCGCTTCGTCGATATTCCTGTGATGGGTGTTTACCTAGTAGTGATCGCATTTTTCTTTGTATTGGTGAACCTTGTGGTCGATCTGCTCTACGTCGCTATCGATCCCCGCCTACGAATTAGGGACGTGTCCTGATTGCCTTTCTGAAGAAGTATGAAGGCCTGTGGCTGTTCGCAAATTCCCCTGCAGCGATTCTTGCGTCAGGAGTGGCTGCATTGATCATTCTTGGTGCCGTATTCGCACCTTGGATCGCACTGGTCAACCCCTACGATCTTGCATCCTTTAGTTTATTCGACGGATTATTACCCCCGGCTTGGCAAGACGGGGCAAACCCAAAATATCTGTTAGGAACCGACGATCAAGGCCGTGATATGATCTCGGCGATCCTTTACGGTGCTCGCCTGTCACTAGTCATTGGCCTGTCTGCTCTGACACTTGCTGCGGTTCTTGGAGTAAGTATTGGTCTTGCTGCTGGGTATTACGGGGGACTGTTTGATACCTTCGTGATGCGTATTGCAGATGTGCAACTGGCTCTGCCTGCGATCTTAACCGCACTACTTGTTGACGGAATTGCACGTGGTCTGCTGCCGGAGACCATTCAACAAGATATACGTGTTGTGGTTTTGACTCTGGCCATTGCACTGTCGCTATGGGTGAACTTCGCCCGTACAGCGCGTGCATCAACTTTTGTACAGATGAACAAAGAATATGTGCAGGCCGCAATCATGATGGGCCAGAGCCCATCTCGGGTGATGCTGGTGCATGTCCTGCCCAATATTCTTGGCCCCCTTTTGGTAATCATGACGGTAGATCTTGCCTCTGCTATTTTGCTCGAGGCAACCCTGTCCTTCCTCGGTATCGGCCTACCTGCCGACAGTCCCAGCCTTGGTACACTGATCCGCATCGGCATGCAATTCCTGCTTTCGGGTGAATGGTGGATTTTGTGGATCCCCACATTTTTTCTGGTTGCCCTTGTGGTGTCGATCAACATCCTTGGTGATTTCCTGCGTGACATCTTTAATCCGAGGCTTCGCTAGATGCTGACGATCAAAGACCTTACTGTAAAATTTCCATCACGCTTTGGTGATTTCACCGCAATTGAAGATGTGGATATGACCATTAAACCCGGAGAAATTCATGGGTTAGTGGGAGAAAGTGGTGCTGGCAAGTCTACAGTTGGTGCTGCTGTAATAGGACTACTTCAACCACCTGGCTATGTTGCAAGCGGAACACTGATATTGGATGGTACTAATCTGCGCACGCTTACATCCGCACAAGCCCATGAGGTGCGTGGCAAACGTATTTCGATGATTTTTCAGGATCCCCAGACCAGCCTGAACCCGTTGATGACGATTGAGGATCAACTGATTGAAACAATTCAGGTCCATTCAGATGCCAACGAAACCAAAGCTCGAAAACGTGCTATTGATCTTCTTGAGGAAATTGGGATTAAAAATGCTACTCAAAGAATAAGGGCCTACCCACATCAATTTTCTGGTGGAATGCGCCAACGAGTTGTCATTGCATTGGCTATCTGTACTGACCCCGAATTGATTATTGCAGATGAGCCTACAACCGCATTGGATGTGGCAGTTCAGTCACAGGTCCTCGATCTGATCCAACGATTAGCCAAGGACCGTCAGATCGCGATTATGTTAATTACCCATGACATTGGTGTGATAGCCCAAGTGGCAGAACGTGTGACCGTCATGCGTAAAGGGCGGGTGATGGAAGCCGGTAACACTGCGCAGGTCTTAGGTGCACCAGAACATCCCTATACACGTGCACTGATGGCTGCCGTGCCTCCATTAGACCACAAGATTGAGCGCTTCAGCATTCTTGAGGAGGAGGATACAACAACAGCGATGAATGGTGAGATGGCTGAACGATGGCTGCTTGATGGCCAACAATACGGTCAAATCGGGCTTTCACTGGATAATCTGACAGTGAAATTTATTGGGCCGCGTACATCCTTGTTACGTAAGCCACCACTGTACACTGCACTGGAAAATGTCACGTTGAACATCAGGCCTGGCTCCATCATGGGGCTGGTGGGTGAGAGTGGCTCCGGGAAATCAACATTGGCAAAAGCTATCACTGGGCTAGTCACTCCCAGCAGCGGAATGATGACATTGGGCAATATGATCCTGCCATTTGGAAAATCAAGAAGCAGAGACCATCCATCAAGACAGCTGATTCAGATGGTTTTCCAAGATCCATATTCCAGTCTGAATTCCCGTCACCAGATAAAAGATATTCTGGCAGAACCTTTGTGGTTCTACGGTTTTGTTAAAGACTCTGTCGAGCGTGAAAAATTGGCTTCATCGATGTTAACCCTTGTAGGAATGCGGTCTGACGCGATCACAAAGTACCCACACCAATTCTCTGGTGGTCAACGTCAACGCATTGCGGTAGCCCGGGCGTTGTTGGCGCGCCCACGGTTCCTAATCTGTGATGAACCAACCTCAGCTCTGGATGTGTCAATCCAAGCTGAAATCTTGAATCTGCTAAAAGATTTGCAAGCGGAGTTTGGACTAACGATCCTGTTCATCAGCCATAATCTTGCTGTTGTGCGGCAGATGGCAGATGACACCGCTGTTTTACAGAATGGCAATGTTGAGGAAGTCAACAACACGGAATTACTTTATAATAATCCCCAAGCCGATTATACAAAATCACTACTGGCACACACGCCAACAATGCCAAAATCTTGGCAGACTCGAACCCATGATTAAATTGTACGGATACGACACCATTAATACCTTGAAGGTGCTGATCTTCTTGTTTGAATCAGGGATAGATTATGAATTTGAGCCCATCAATATCCGCATAGGTGAACAGCACACTGCTGAATTTCTTGCCATAAACCCAGCTGGAAAAATCCCTGTGATCTGGGATGGTGATGAGTATCAAGCAGAATCAAATTCGATCCTGTTCAGCCTGGCCCACAAAACAGGATGGGGGTTAGCAGACAACCCTTCGTTGCAGACAAAATTGATCAGTTGGCTATTCTATCAGGCCTCAAACCAAGGGCCGTATTTCGGACAGATAGAATATTGGTCTAAAAAAGCAAAAGTGCCCAATCCTGAAGCGCTTGCCCAATACCGCGCGATTGCAAACCGTACAATAGTAGATCTAAATAACAATCTTAGAGACAAACAATATATTTGCGGTGATGTATACAGTATCGCTGATATTGCGTTTTTCCCTTGGTTTCGTGCACACAAACATCTCGGATTATCAATTGAAAAAGCTGAGCACCTATCACAATGGCTCGACCGTATTCTAGCTAGATTAGCTACACAGAAAGCACTGGCTGTCTACAATCAAATTTCATCCTAGATATGTTTGCTTTGGTGAAAGAACACCCAATCTTTAGAAAATCAACTCTTCAAATCTCTTGGAAATCGTTCTTCAGACAAAAGATTGACGCCTCCTTTTTCCCATACAACCCACCTTTCCTTTTGTCATAATCATACTCATTAAGGTGCTGCAGAATATGATCTTAATCAGGGATCCAAACTCCATCTGCTCGATTCAAAAAACCAATTTAGTTTTGTTGGACTGAGCTGATTTTTGTGCCATCAATTGCTTCAAATCCAACAAATCAATGGTTACATGCTGTGTATCTTAAACGCTCAGATGGAAGTGGTGAAATTTACATGAATGGATCCTCAGAGGCGACAACAGTCAACTAACCAACACCACTAGATAAGCTGAAAATCAGCACCAATCGTAGGAATGAATTGCCTTTGAAGGGCTACATTGATGAGTTCAAGATTTACAAGAGAGCATTGACTGCAGTGGAAGTAGTAACCCTATACAACAACGACAATCCAAGCGCAGCCTTGGATACATCGTGGACCAAGGCGCTTGATTTTGATGGTTTAACTTCTTCTTCAACAGGCGATTACGCGCGAAAAGCTAATAATCACAATGGTCAAAACCCCTTGCACCGAACGCAAAGCAGCATCACACCAAGTGATTCTGTAACAGCTGGCCAGACTGCTACAAGCGGACAGCCTTGGGTGGTTGCTGCGGTATTCAAACCTACAGATCTTAGTACTTCACGTACATTCTGGAGCCAATCGAAAGTGGAGAATGATCTTCAAAATAACGATAACATCAGAATTGAAATCAACACGAACAGCAGAATCTTTTTCAACTACGGTGATGACTACAATGCCCTCAAATGGACTTCTGCAAACAGCCTAATAACTTCAGGCAATTGTTATGGACTATACGTTGATTTCAATGGTGGTTCTACAGAAGTCAATTCCAGCCACATTAATAGATATTACAGTCTCTTCCATTTCAAGTTAGTTGATCTATCAAATGGGTCGGTTACAGATATCACATCAGGTGGCAGTTGGTCTCATGTTAACTCTAGTTACGGTACCGCCCAAGATTTAGGAGGCCATTTCCACATTGGTTCCCACTTAACATACACTGCCAACCGTTTCAAAGGGTAAATTGCTTCGACTGTGGTAACTACCCTGAGAACTGGCAGAAGTTTACCAGAGGACACAGAAGTCACCATGATAGTACGAGATCCCATAAAGTGGATGACCACCTACAAAATTGGGAATCCATGGCACAAACCAAATCAGAATGCTGATTACAGCAGTAATTTTGCAACGGGGTCAGCTACAGTTGAACAGGGTACTAAAATTTGGCTTATGGGCGATGGGACAAGTGATGCACATTCGGACATTACCAGTCAAGTAAACATTTCCAACAGTTTTCAGTATCTCCAGATAATGAATATGACATCTTCAAACATTGTGTCTATTAGTATTCCAGGGCTCTAGTGAAGTCTGAGTCAGGCATCAGCTGAGTGGTCTAATGAAGCGGGAATGTTTTTATTATGGAACAGCAAGGAAGCCTTTGACTTCTAAAGAAAATGGCCAGAACGCTTCACCTGTAACAGCATCAAACGATTTCTCCACTCGAAGCATTTGATCAGAATATTCTGTGGCAGCATGTCCATGTATGTCAGAATACTCCAACGCAGTTTCGCCACTAAATCTTAGTTCTAGATAGCTAACTCAAATTTTTGCCAGGTGCCACTTCGGAAACGCATCACCATGGCAATTAAAAGCAGTGGAGAACTTAGCACATGAATTGTCAGCACTTCATCGGGGTAAAGCCCAAACATGTGAATCAGGATTACCACAAGAGCATATTGTAACCACCAGAAACCCGCAGAGATGACCATTACTCCGTAAGTGTCTCCTGCTCCGCGTAATGCTCCCCCCAGAATGCTAGACCAAGCCAAGATGAACATCATGATGGCATTGAGTTGGGTTCCCCAAATCGCCAGGTCTCGGGTTGCTAAAGAGGAGTCGGGCTCCAAAAATAATCCGACCATAGTAGGCGTGACAGCAAGGCAGACTAGAGAGAGAATCAGGGCGTAGCCTGAGGCCAAGAAAAGACCTGAGAATACTGAATCTGAAGCAGAGTCCAGATCACGGGCACCGACAAAGCGTCCTGCTAGACTCATGGTACCAATCTCTAGGCCAATCACTGGAATGAAAAGAGTTTGAAACCAGGTAAATATGACTGTGATGGCTGTAGATACTTCTACTCCGTAGGACTGAAAGGCTAGGATCGTTAGATCAATCGCAAAAATTAACAGAGTGATTCTCAAACCACTGGCAAATCCAAAGCGGACGAGCTTTTTTAGGATTACCATATCCAACTGGAAGCTCTTCAGAAGTTGATACTTTGAAAATTGGATCTGTTTAAAGTAAACAACGCACAGCGTGATTAAGCCAACGAACCAGGCGAACAGGGTTCCATATCCAGCCCCCATAATGCCCATTGCAGGGAAGCCCAACTTTCCAAAAATTAAGATGTAGTTTGCACAGACGTTAGCAATGGCCATCACAAAGGTAGACAATAGTACAACTCTGGTTTTACCAAGCCCTCCAAAATAGCCGTTAAAGCTTTGCCGAAACAGATCCAGCACATTACCAGCCATCAAGATTGTGAGGTAAATCTGAGCCTGCGCCATTTCTTCTTCGGAAAGCCCAGCTGTTGCGAGCACCCATCTTCCAACAGGAATTAGGATCAAGATGATTGGTGTACTCAGGCAGCTAAAAATAATCGTCTGGGTAAGGACCTTAGGGCAGTTTGGATGTTTCCCAGCACCCAAATATTGGGCGACCAAGGCTGTGCTGAAGCCGATGATGCCAATGAAGAAAGATGTGAAGGCAAAAGATGTGAAGCCTCCACTCAAACAAGCGTTCATTGCCTCTGCACTGACATGCTTGAGGTAGAGCCTGTCGATGAACATCAACATTGCTACTGTTGATGTGGAGATCATGAGTGGAAGGGCAATGTCCATCATCGGCTTGATCCCACCAGGACCTTGGAGCGACTGTAGTAATTTAATTGTGAGTACCTCTCAAAAATTGATGCGCTGCATGATTATGATTCATATGCAAACATTGCAGATCTCTCCACTTAATTGGATGGAAGATATTGATTTCCTCGCATTCTGACCAAATAGGTTTTCGAAATTTATAGAATTTTAAAATAAAGTTATATCAAATCTTTAAGTGTGATTAGGATCTATTGTGAATTTTGATTTCTAGCAAAACTAAATTTTTTAGGTGAAAATTCATTGTTATATTTCCATTGGCTTCACGGTAAGAACTGTCCAGACAAACTGGAAGAAGGAAGCCAAAAATCATTTGATCAATTCAAAAAGGATTTTAGAAATGAAAAAATTCGCAGCAGTTTTAATCATTTCGCTAGCGTCCGCTGGAATCAGCTTTGCTGGGGGTTGCAGCAGCAGCAAATCTTATACGATGGCCAACAGTTCAAAGGCACTAAAGGGCGATGTTGTGCTGAAGGCTGAAGGCAAGCGCGTCATCAAGCACAATGGCAAATTGGGCCAGATTTTTTTCACTATTCAAACGGACTCAGGTGAAACATTGGCACAAGAAATTAGCCGTGAAGAGTTTGGAATTCAATTCCCAGAATTGTCCAAGCAAATCCAGAGCTGAGCCATTTCACTTTGAGTGGGGAGTTCCGATACTTCCCACTCACCAGTCAGTTAATCTGCTAGGTGACCGACTCGCCACTGATTCCAGACTGCACAAGCCAGTATCCGACCTCGCAAACACCAGTCCACCCCAGCTCCCCAGCAATTTGTTGCCAACAAATCTAAGTAGGCAATTCATCCTTTTCCAAACGTAGACTTTCCAAAATATTTTGACGAATACGTTGAAATAGGAAGAAACCACAAAATCGACAGGAAGCGCTCGCTGATCTAGAGCTCGCTATCAGATAGGTACTTGATCTTTTGAGGGGGTATCGTTCTCCTTGGGGAAAAGCCTTTTTCCCTTTTGAGATGAATCTGATGACCCCAAGGCGCTCTGCTCTCCGTGATGATCAGT
>JAQWOT010000033.1 GCA_029245725.1 SAR324 cluster bacterium
GAATCTCTGGGGTAAGGATCGGCCGTGGACTGAGACAGAACTTCAGGTTCAAAATGGAGATCGAGTCTGTTTTTATGGAACAGGAGAAGTGACAACGTGTTCGCATTCGAGTTGTAGCGGACGTGGCCCACGTGATTTAAAGCAAGGCTCTCTTAGTTACAAAATTTCAGAAGAGGCCTCACCAAAAAACCTGAATCGCTTCACCAAAGTTCAATCTGGATCTAGTGGTTTTAAAAGCTGGCTTCAGGCTCGATCCAGCGGAGCACTGTATTTGTTGGTTCGTGATTGGAATACCTATCCTCCTCCCAGCAACTACTACGATGACAACTCTGGTGTCTACATCCTCGATATTTTTGTAATTGATCCAGATCAAGAGGAAGGCTTCAATCGCTTCAAGGATGCCCTTTTCAAAGCCAACTCTGGGGACTCAAATGCTAGAGCTTATCTGGGTAACTGACTCAAATACTTGTTGGGCAACTGTGGATCAGTTCTGAAATACCGCTAAGATGGGCTTACTCTCAGAAAGGCATCATTTGAAAATTTTGCAACCACCAGTGTAGGTAAGCATGGCTAGATTTTGCTTGAGTGTGTTCCTCTTCATGGTGCTGGTAGCTTCCAGCTTTGCTCAAGAGGTCACGGGAGAAGGTGTAGGCTCCACGAAAGAGCAGGCAAAGAAAGAAGCCCTGGCCGACCTATCTCAGAATATCTCGGTTGAGGTGAAATCTGTCCAAACTCAACTTTCCGAACTGATGGGAGAGAACTTCCGCCAGGATGCCAGCAGTATGATTCAGCTGGAATCGCGTCTTCCCCTGCTGGGTACAGAAAGCTTTGTTGTCGAAGATGTTGACTACTATTCCGCACTGGCCAGGCTCTCCGCACAGCAGGCAATCCCACTATACCGAACTCAACTCCAAGAAATTGATCGGGAAATCAAGCAGGCGACTCAGCAACTGGAGCAAGCCGAACAGAACTCAGAGCGGGAAAATCTCCTCCAAGTCATCCTGGAAAAACTTGGGAATTTCAAGCGACATCAAACAGTACTATTGGTGCTTGGTGATACTGACCTACCAAAACTAGAGATCACCGAAACAGAGATCAGAAGCCAGCTGCGCAAGGTTCAGAATGAACCCGACTCGCTGGAGCAAGCGGCCAAGATTTTGACCAGGGACATGCAGGACAGAAGAGGAATCTACGTCTATCCTTTTCGCACGGGTAGTTCCCAAGAAGTCACCCCCTTCGCAGCTGCATTACGAGGTCGCTTGCAACAGCAACTCAGTACGGTTCGCCAGCCAGATCAGGCAAATCTGTGGTTGTATGGTAGCTACCTGATCACGGATCAAGGCCTGGAACTCTCAGCTCACTTGACACGTTCAAACAATCAACAAATAGAGCAATCCAGATCACTCTTTCTGCCGAAGAAGGCCTACCAAGGTTTGAAGGCCGAACCGTCGCAGATTAGTTTTGAGGAGCAGCTCCAAAATAATCCTGACCTATTGCGCAAGAGAGATTTTCGGGTATCGATCCGGAGCAATAAGGGACACCAAGATTTGATGTTCGAAGAAGGTGAGATCGTTGAGATCTATGTGAAAGTCAACAAGCCTGGTTACTTCTACATCGTCGGACATACCTTTGCTGGAGAGGAGCCTTTTTCGTATCTGCTGGAATTGCAGGAAGAAGCAGATCCACCACGGAGCTTTGTTCAATTTGTCAATGTGGATGACGTCAACCGATGGATGAGCCTGGGAGAGTTTGAAATTTACCCACCGTTGGGGTTGGAACATCTACAGGTGATTGCTTCAAAAGAAGACTTGGTTCAGCGGTTACCAGAATATCGTTTTGATGAGAGCTCGGAATTTTACCTAGTAGGCAAAGGGCCAGCAGATGGCTTGGCCAAAACCCGAGCAGCTAAGCGTCCAAAAAAGAAAAAACCTGAAAACTATAGTGCTGAAGTAGTGCTGACTTATACTTCTGTACCATAGTAAGTCTCAGAGGGAATTTCCTGATCTTATTCCAAAGGCGTCGCACAAAAACCACCAGCGGCTTGGACTCCTGAGCCAAAAGCCAGCGGAGGAGGTGCCTGGAAGGGGTCAATCAGGGCACTGAAGAGCAGGTCGAAGAACAGCAGACTGAACAGTCCAAGCAATAGAACACCGATGGCGTAGGAACGTTTGAGCGTCATCGACTTCCTCCGATCAGTTGGTTGCGCAGTCGTACTCCGATCATTGAGCCGGCGAAGGCCGCGGCAAACCAGACCCAACCATGCAGGCTGCCGGTCGAGATGCCACTAAAGAAGGCTCCAACATTACAGCCATAAGCCAGGCGGGAGGCATAGCCCATCAGCAGAGCGGCTACTGCTCCAGCGATCCAGAGTCGGGTGGGCAGAGAAACCTGGGTCGTCAACGGCCCCTTCCAACGGGCAGCAATTCCAGCTCCCAATAATAAGCCAAAGTCTGTCACTGATGTGATGTCCAGCAGCAGGCTCTGGGTCAAGCGTTCGGCGTTGCCGGCACCACTCCAGAAGGCAAAATTCGCCAAATCCATCCCTGACCAATGTGCCAGCTTTGCCCCCCATAGTCCTAGCCCATAGACCACTCCCCAGGGCTGTCCAGCTACCAGCAGGTTGAGTACAGCCAGTCCTGCGAGGAAGCCAGCTGCCAACAAGAATTTACGTGGCAGAGTACGATCGTTCGAAGGCATCCATTGTTGTAACCACCAGGTGAGTCCCGCAAGCAATCCCAGAGTCAAGAGGATCGCTCCGGATGTTCCTAGCCAATCACTCAGTGCTATCGGCTCCAGTTGTCCCAAGGCATGCCACTCTGGAAGATGCAGAGTACCAAGAAAACTACCTGCGATGAAAAAAGGTAAGGCCCAGAGGCCCATCAGATTGCCGCTACCAGCGTTGACCAGTGTGCCAGAACCACAGCCCAGGACGACCTGCATCGCGATCCCAAAGACGAAAGCCCCAAGAATCATGGAAACTCCGACAGGAGCCATAGCCCCGATCAATTCACCCGCTGCGATATCCAAGAGCAGCAGGCTGGGCAGAGCTGCCAGCCCAATGGCCAGTAGTTGTGCCTGAATGCCTTGGGTATTGTGCTCCAAGATCGCTCGTCGCCAAGGACCAGCAAAACCAAAACCCAGGCCTTCCAAGGTAATGCCAAAGCCTAGCCCTATAGCCAGCAAGATTCCTTGTCGTATTCCAGCATAGATGGCCAGCAGCAGAATCAGCAGGACCATCCCCAAACTCAGCAAGATTCGAAGTCGTCGTTGTCCTACAGGATTCGCAGGCCCAGCAGTGGTTGCTGTTGTGGAACTCATCAGAAT
>JAQWOT010000034.1 GCA_029245725.1 SAR324 cluster bacterium
CAGGATGAGCACAGTGATGACATTGCATCCTTAGATCTCCAAATCTTGGAGATTACTTCATTTGTCTTAACGACGCAACTGCGCCAACCCCAAAATGATGGTGTTTGTGTATTCAGAGTTTTTTCGAAGCACAATGATAGCCCAGTTAAACGCATTACAGCAATGGTTACAGGTCATCTTGAGGGTGGAAAACTTGCTCGTCATAAAATTGTCAGAGAAGTTTTGGACTACGATCCTGCAGAAAATCAGGACTGGGACTGGGAAGATTACGAGTGAACGAGACAGGGGACTCCCTTACCTTCCCAAAATTCTGCTGGTGGGGCGTAGTGGTTTGAGGAGTGCTGGGATGGAGTGTCGCATCACAGGAGCTTTGCACAGGGTGATGCGACCATGTGTGAGGAAAGAACTGGCTACTTGGAAAACATTTTTTTCAATTCTTCGATATCGTATTGGTTCGCGTAAAGCATCGTACTGTTGATGGCAATGAGTCCAGCCATCATCGCAACACTCTTGATCTCCTCATCGGTAGCGCCAGCCGCTTTTGCCATTGCTGTGTGAGCCAGAATACAATACTCACATTTCATCCCTGCAGATGCAGCCAAACTAATCAACTGGAACGTTTTTGCATCAAATCCAGAGCCTTTCTGGAAGTTTGCTTCATTCATCAACATTTCAGTGTATTTTCCCTCCATAGCCTTAGGCTCCAAGGGTGTCAGAATGGGGTGACCTTTAGAGTGTCCTCCCCCAAAAGCTACAGAAATTGGAAACAGCAGAAATAGAATGATTGTTAGCTTCTTCATGATGAATCTCCATGGATATTCAACTAGCACTATTGCCCTGTAGATCAAGGGATCTGTCAAACCTACCAATCGGCATATTCTTGTTAGTTTGCATAAGTATCAAGAAAAATCGCGAGTTGGTAAGACCATATCGTCTTACCTCTTGGATTAAATGGATACAGTTTTATTAGGCTTGAAGAATCTGAGTGGAATCAGGAAGTCTCATCACTGAGTCTGTGGTAATGGTGATGCGATCTTTTCAAGTTTGTAAAGATATGGGGAAAAGATTTAGCAGACAAAGATTTGCAATCTATTTTTCAGAAAGAGGCTCTTCCTAAAGTATTAGATAACGTGCTTTGCACCAATATTTTTTTCCATTTCCTTCATTTGAGGATGACTGGTGAAGAAATTCTTCATCTTATCCATATCAAAAACTTTACCGGTGACCACTGCTGTCTTGTCATCAATTTTTCCAACGGTGAAATCATTTCCATATGTTGAGCGCATTTCTGCACCCTCATTATGAGCTTTTTACCATTCATCGAAATTTAGCTTCCCCATCAAGACAACTACCATAACGTTGAACGACTCTAGTTTAGACACTTGACCACCGCTCAATGCTACAGATGGAAGCAGCAGACTACCTAGCAACAAAGGTAAGAGACTTTTTCTCATGGATTCTCCTGTTAGGATAGGGATTAAGATTTACTGAAAAAAAGATACAAAAATACCATTAAGTAGGAAACTAAAGATTATTTCTTAGCAATGTCTATGTAGAAAATTCACCTAGGCCTGTATGTCTGTGAAACCTAAGCATGAACTGACTGAAGTCCTCCTGGCAGAGGTTGTGAGACAAATTCTAAGTACATAGACAAGGGTAGGGATATCCGGTGTGGTGTTGTGTGAGGTCAGTGTTGAGGAATCACATCATGGAGGCTCTGCTCTTGGTAGTGCAGATTATTCAGAATTTAGAAGGCAAGCATTACCCCGAGATAAGGTATTGTTGCAGAGGCATTGTAGGTCCCTGATTTTGTGCCATTTGTTTTTACATCTGAGTCGCTGGCATCAATAACCCCCAAACCTCCTAACAAGAGCACTGGGCCCAGCAGGGGAGGTGTCACAAGCGAGACAGAGTAGGCTGTCAAGTTCGAATCCTCCACCTTTCTAGTGGAATCATCTGAGGTAAAAGCAACGGTGCCGACTCCAAGGCCAATTCCCATCCCAAACCCACCAAGTGGAATCCGGATCACTATCTCGTAAATGGTGTGTTTCTCAGTACCCTTAACGCTTGTATTTGTGCTTTCATCATAGTCTGCGGTGAAGTTTGAGTAAGCCAAAGCGACGGGAAGAAAGCTTGGAGAGATGAACAACTTATAACCGCCATATGAATCTGGATCTGCCATACTTCCAGATGCATTACTACCTGTTGAATCAAACCCTACTGGCAGTCCGAGTCCTAGGATCAAACCAGACCCGCCACCTTGGTGGTTTGCAAACCCTACTGGAGCAAATACAAAAAACTGCAGGGCCATTAGCACAATTAATTTACGAGTTTTCATGGTGGATCCTGGTCTAAAGAATTTTGGGAACCTTGCATTCTAAACCGAGATAATTATCTACTTACCAGTTGATGCAAATGATAGACAACAAATATCTCAATAAATTTAGTGGTTCACGGAAGCACTATAACGAACTCACCCAATGCATCCAACCTAAGTAAATGGATTGCCAAGTGAAACACTACTACACCCAGATGAAGACCTGCAAGGAAGCAAGGGTATATCTTGATACAAGATTATAGTCTGAGTCGGGAGAGTTCTGTTGCGCCGTGTGAGGCGTTGTGAAATTAGTCATGAGTGGAGAGTCGGATCGCAAGGCATTTGATCTCGATCTCAGAAATCGCAAGCACTGAGAATGTCAGGAGGCGAGTGAAATTAATTTGTCTAATGGCCTAATTACGGCTCGGGTTCATCCATGAAGACTCCTTCAAGTATGTACAAGTTTGGTCCTTCTTTTTCATCCGTTTCAACTGCATCTTTTTCATTGAAATTGAGTTCAAGAATCTTTCCTTCGAATTCCCCAAAGCCTTTAAACCACATTACACATGAGGTTGATCCACCTGTTAAATCACAACGTTGATGTCCTTTAAAGCCGGATAACGTGTCTTTTTCAGAAGTCCAAACACTGCGTGAAACAATTGATCCGTTGACATATTTGTCGAAGATAGAAAGTGCCCAGTCACTCTCTGCGTTACCCTTGAAGCCAAAACCTTCTCCATAAATGGTAACTTCAGCAGTTCCTTTTGCTGAGAAAAAATGGGTTCTTCTGCCTGAATCCCTCCACTTTTCACCAAACTCACTACCAGTAGATTTATACCACCCTTCTACGGGAATTTTTTCAGCAAAAATTGGTAAAGCAAAGAAGCTAACTGTGATCAGGCTTAAGATGGTTTTTTTCATGTGATTCTGGCTTATCATTGTTTTGAACTCAGATGTACAAAGCTTTGTTTTGGAAATTATTCGGTGCTGGGTTCATCCATCACAATGCCTTCAAGCATATACAGGTTTGGATTTTCATCCTTTTCGTTTTCAGCAGCATCTTTTTCGTTGAATGTCAGCTCCAAGATCTTTCCTGCATACTGATCATATCCCTTGAACCACATAACACAGGTTGTCGAGGCTGAAGTAAGCTCACAACTTGCGTGTCCTCTGAATTGAATAGTCGAATCCTTTTCCGTTGTCCAAGTTTCTTTTGTGACTATGCGACCATTCCCATAGTCATCAAGCATGGTGAGTCCCCAATCAGACTCAGCTTTCCCCTTAAAACCAAAGCCTTCACCATACAAAGTTATCTCACCAGTGGATTTAGCACTGACAAAGTGTTTTCTTCTGCCAGAATCTCTCCACATCTCTCCAACTTTGGTACTAGTGCCTTTAAATCATCCTTCGACTGGAATCTTTTGGGCAAAAGCTGGGGACGCTAACAAGCCAAAGCCAATCAGTACAGAAAGTATCTTTTTCATAGTGTTACTTATCTTTAAGAAATTGAACAACAAGTCAGCAAGAGTAGAACAGGTGCCAACTAAGTATTCGGTTCCAATTTTAATGATCACAAGTATCTGAAGTCAAGCCCGCGATCCTGCCAACATCACTGGTCAGGGCTCTTTGCAGATGTTGTGATTGATCAGGTATGGGGAGGCATTCCACAGAAGTTCTGCTTATAATGAGCAACCTACTGGACTTTGCAGGTGAAAATTGAGAGCAGTGGCTCACTCTCGTTGATCAAGATTTTCCATGAACATCTGTATTCTATCGAGAGTCCCATTGTCTACGAAGGTCTCAGCCACACAGTCGAACTTGCCAAGCCAAGAGGATTTATAATCTGTCCAGATTTCAACCTTGGGTTTGAAGGCTTCCCAGTCATCAAAATTCCCCAGATTCAGATAAACCATTCCTTCAATCAACTCCGGTCTTGTGAAGATTTGTGAGCCACATTGGCCACAAAACTCTTTCTCCATCTTCTTGCCGCTTGTCCCTTTGTATTCGAAGGATTGACGATCACCAGTTATCAGGATTTCGGATTCATAAAAGGCAGCAAAACTTGATAAATTGGCACCAGAAATTTTCTTACAGGTCCTACAGTGACAATTCATCACCAACATCGGGTCGAACTCTGTGGTGAATCTAACTTGATCACAATAACACCCACCTTGATGCTTGATCATAGGATCTCCAGGCTAGTCAGTTATTCAAGTAAGCGTTAGTAGAGTTGCTTCCTGCAAAATGGTAGGAGTGCTGACGTATCTTATCGCAGGAAATTGGAGTTAAGTTCTTCTCTCAGGTCCATCCATATGGTTGAGTGGTGCTGGTTCAGGCTCAGTGACTTCTCCAGCACCCTTCAACATATTGATGCTAAAAGACAAATCTACATTAATCCGTTTTGCTAATTTCCATCCATATTGCATCACCAACCGAACTACTTTCAATATGTGGCATAAGTTCAGAGACCATTTGATTCCACTCTTGATTTGCATCAAGCTTTGCTGCTCGAGCCATCTCTTCATCCATACTTTCAACTTCCCAAGACCACATCACCTGATTGAATGGGCCCAATACCCTAGCATAAAATTTCACATCCCCCACAAAGTCATCACCAAGAATTTTTTTTGCTAACTCTGGAAATTTTGTTCCCATCTCTACGACTGTGGGCATTGATCCCGGTTTAACATTCATCAGTCTGTCATACTTAATTGTCATAGCTTCCTTTCAGATAGTGATCATTGAAACTAAGGACTGTTTTATCAAAACAGCCCTTTTAGTTGGGTGACTAAGATTCAAGGAGGTCAATAGTAAAAGTCAAGAACACTTAGATACAATGACAAAGACCTGTATAGAAGCTAGGACCTACCTCACCAGGGCAATATTCAGAGCCTAGGCAAAGACAAGGGTGGTGTGCCGTGTGAGGCTTTGTGTGATTAGTTAGGTGGGGTTGCATCATGGAGCAATTGCTTAGGGTGATGCAAACTGTTAGGAGATCACAGGCAAAAATTAAACTTTCGGTCTAAGTATGTTGATCCAAATTTTCTATCAGGGCTTGCATACGTTCCATGATGGCAGTTTCTTCAAAGGACTCTTGAATACAGCCACTATCTCGTAGCCATTTCATTTTATAGTTTTTGAAAATTTCTCCCTTAGGTTCAAACTCAACAGAGTTATCAAAGGCACCCAAAACTATAGATATGATTCCATTAAATGCCTCAGGTTCTCTATAAATACTTGTTGAGCACGCTTGGCATGAATGCAAATAAACTGGCATTCCACTGCCACCATTGAAAGTGTATTCAACGGTTTCACCCATAATTTCAACTTCGTCTTTACCAAACACTGCCCCTAGACCAACTGCCCCAAAAAGCCTTCTACATCAGGCACAATGGCACTGCCCTACTAACAACAGGTCGTCCGTAGTAAATTTAACTTTTCCACAGTGACATCAACCTTGGTTCCCAATCATAAACACTCCATATGGATCTGTTTTTTTGAGCAACAGTAAAATTGCTTCCTATCAAATGATAGAAGTATTGACACATCTCATCGCAGATAATTGAAGTCAAGCCCCCCGTCAAGTAATCCAGTACCCCGTCCTGAGTACTACCAAGTGACCCTCACCTACCCCCTTCAACAGATCAACTGACAACACTTCCGAAATTTTGAGCAAAAACTGGACACTCAGAATCTTCGTCACACCTTTTTGCTCACTTAGTGTTGACCACGTTTTGTCAATTCTGTTTCTCCAATCTCTTTTGGTTTCTGGCTTTCAGGGCCTTCAGGTGTTCTTGGCGAAGTGATAACTTGTTCAGTAGAATCAATGCTGTCCGGGTGCGGGATGATTTGCAATCAACCTTATACTATTCTCGGCTGAATACAGCATTTCACAGAAATATATTCTCCTTTTTCCAACCACTTAGGACAGACAGTTCCTGGCTTGCCAACATTGTTCAAGGCATCAACAGTATGGTTGACAGGTTCAATGCAAACAAAATCTGCCACAGCAGCAGGGCTGAAGATCTGCAAGCAATTCAGGGGGTTTTCTGCCTTGACCTGCACGGATAATCCATGTTGAGGCCGGATCAAATCTGCAATTCCATCCCAGCCGGTGTAGGCATTGTTTAGCAAACCATCAGGGAAATCATGCTCTGTACTAAAATCTGTTGAGGAGCCAGAGCCCAGTGGAACATGTTCTGTCGGTAGATGCTCGAGATCTTCGAGCCAGCAACCAGTTGCATTGAATCGGAGTTGGCTATTTGCCTCTCGAGCAAGCCAAGGATGAAAACCCAGGCCGTAAGGTAGCGCTTCCTCCGCCCCATTGGTCACCTCCAACTCCATTTGAAATGACCCCAGCTTAAACACATAACGCAGCTGCGCTGAATATTGAAATCGACTGGGCCCATGGCTCTGTAAAGTTAAGCAGATCTCATGATCCTTGACTTGATTGACTTGCCAGGGGACTTGGAAACCATTGCCATGAATAGGGAAAGGCTCCCCAACCAGATTGGGAGAGAGTTGTAAAATTCCTTGAGGAGTCTCAAATCCGCCACCAGAGACGCGGTTTGCAAATGGTACGAGTACGTTGCAGCCCAGACTGAATGGACCAGATCGATGAAATGAATCCCCTGGCCGCAGGATTGGAATCGATCCTTGGCTCGTTTTGAAATCATAGCCGACCAAAGCCCCACCCATCAGGGGGTTGACAACCAACTTGCCTTGACTATCGCTGAGAACAATTTGTTTTTGATTTTGCATCTGTTTACCTGTCATCAATGGAGGGCTCCTCCGATACTCCCCATGGTTGATCAATGTAGTATTCTGTTTCGCTGCAGAAACAGTAAATCCTCTAACCCATTTGCCTGTGTCCCAATGAAGCCAAAGCCAATGATGCGAATTCTGCTGCTTCTCACCAGACAGTCTTTAATAGCAATTCCTAGTCGTCCATCCTATGATCGTAAGGGCTCAAAATGCTGATTAAATAAAGCCAAAAGGTATCAGCAAGTTCGTCCTATATCAATTTCAGCTGTGGTGCTACATTTTCACTATAGTTACGCCCGTGTCGATCCTTACGAGTTTTGCACACTCCGAAAATACCACTAAAGGTTCCTGTCATGTCTCTCTCCAATTTTAATGAGGTCGCAGCAGAATTGTTGAAACTGTCCAAGGAGATCGAGCAACTGCAAAAGCAATTGAATGAGGAGCAGCAACAGCGGTTGCAGATGGAGCAAACGATCCAGCAACTGTTGGACAAGCTAGGGCAGAAAAGGGAATAATTTCCAATGATCTGCAAAATCACTCGAGCATGTGGCAGCGCTTTTGACCTCACCAGGGCATTCACTATGCACTGTTATTCAGACAATTAGAGGATCACACAGCTATCGAGGACACAAAATGCCCATTACTGGATTCAACGAGCTAGTTGGGGAACTGAAACTGATGAGGGAGCAGTTCAAGGATCAGCAAGAGCGACAGGCAGTAGAACAATTGAAACGGGAGCAGTTGGAGTTGTGCATCGAAGATCTACAGCAGCAGATCTCAATGGAACAGCTCAAAAGGCAGCAATTAGAAACCTACATCAAAGAATTGCTCAGCAGACCCGGTAAGCTTCCTTTTGTGGATGAGTTGCCTGCTACAGCCACATTCTTCGAGGAGGTTTTTCAGAAGTAAAGCGATTGACCTCCCTTCTTCTCTACCGGTCTCACCAAGGATAATAGCTGATGCTGGCCTTAGTGTGTGCCCGATCTAGTCTGTTATCCGCTTCTGGATAAAAACAATGTTGATTTGCAGTTTAAGACGTTTGTCCTGTGTCAGGAGAGCGGAATTGCATCATGGAGACTTTGCTATCGACTTAAAGCCCTGCAGATACAGAGATCATCAGGATTCATTTCATAGCCTTTAAAAGTACATCATACAAATTGACCTCTTTCCCAAATGTTCTCTAGCTAGTTTGAAAAAAATTGTTTTTATATAAATTGCATGAAAATGCTCTCATTCAAATTCTTTGGAGATAATGACTCTATGCCCCGAATATTCTAGGAATTCCTGAGGTGTGAAGGTTGAAAAATTGGATTTATCAACTGATTGCAAAAAAAAGAATCAAATGAAACAATTATGAAATATCCAAAATTAGATTTTGTGACAATTAGTCTGAGATTTTGTACCAGCAAAAAAAAATAGATTGATCAGTGTCTTGTTGAGAATTGTTATCTTGCTGATTATGTCGGTATCTACAACTCAAGGAGCGGATCAAATCATAGTGTTTTCTTACAGTGAAGGGTTGGCGTTCAATAAAATTGATATGCTAGACTACGATACGAAATTTGAGAGCATAGATTCTGTGAATGACAATACGACAAATGAAGTAATACTGAAAAAAACAGCTATAAATTTTTTGCTGGATATCGGGTAAAGCCTGGTCCTCTACCAGAACTAGAAATTCGAGGTTTGATTGAGCACTATAATTTTCATGCTAAAAACGTGATTGATGCAAAATGTAAGTTTGGTCCTGGAATAGAAGCGATTTTAGGCGCGGGGGGGCTTTATCAATTTTCATGTGGGCTATACCTATTGCAAATCAGAGTTGAAGCAATCTGAGGTGTATATTTTAGACACAACATCACCCACGAGGAATCCGTATGAAAATTCAATGAATAAGTTCACTAGGGGACTTTCACTGACTCTAGAGGATCCTAGCACAAGAGATAAAAAATGGGGGTTTAGGTCTACATACAGTCTTGAAACAATCGAATTGAAAATCTATGGGGTTAACCGAGATAGTGATCCTGAACAGCCTACTTTTCAGATGTATGGTGCTGAGTTCTACACTTTTCTATGAATAATTAGCTTAACAAAAGGCCGTCAAACACCTTCTGACATCCCACCCCAAAAACTTCCTTTTCAGAATCTCTTAAAACTTAGGTCTATCTTCAAAGTCTGTTCTAAATAATGCGAGTTATGATTTAGAGTAAAAACACAATTCCCCCGGATATTGCAGAGGCCAAATCCCAAATGGATTTACTGGCTCGCAAGGAAGCGTTATTACATTAGATAGAAATGATGGAAGAAGGGATCGCTTTCACCGGTTTGCGTGAGCTGTATTTTCGCTTCATTGGTAATACTCAAAACACCTCCCTGGGAGAGCTGGAGCCTTTGGGCCAATCAAGCTAGTTGGAAGCTCATCCGAATTGTGCCAGGCAAACTTTTCCTTCATTCTCTGCGGATTTAGTTCAACAATCCTCGGGAGAACTACCTATGAATGAAGGTAGAAATTTCTTTGTGTGGCTCGTCTTCATGGTCGCAATATTTGTCACACTCGCGGTACTAGAAACACTTCTGGAGGTTCCAGATATTTCCTGAATAAATCCGCCGCAGATCCCAATCATTACCCTACCGGACTCGCTAAGAACCATAACTTGCCAGACTTCACAATGGGTTGTGGTTCTTCGGTTCACCAATACCTCACTTCCTGCTCATTTCACTTCTGTAGCTATTGCTCAAGTCTCCTGCTTTGAGAACACTGTGGCCCTGTTCATTGGTTTCACTACCCAGATAAGCAACTGACAAACCCAGTACTTCTGATAGCTGGTGTGCTCTACGAGCTTTTATATTTAATTGCTGCGTAGTCTTAAAGATTCAGTGAAATCAGCCAATGCAGCAGATTTTTATAAAACAATCACTTGACATTACTGACTAATAGGTTTCTATAAATTTTTACTTAATTAACCGTATTATAACTTCAAATCCAAGAGAGTAGGAGTCAGTTATAATGAATGACGGTAGAAACTTCTTTATCTGGCTCATCTTCATGGTGGCCATCTTCATTATTCTTGGTGTCCTCGAAACAGCCCTTGAAGTGCCAGACATCGGCTGAAGCAATTTGCTAACGGTTCTAGGCTGCTTATCATAATCAGATCCTTGTTTTGGATAAATCAGATCCAAAATCTTCAATAGCTCCCCAACTCATTTTTGTAGATTCTGGTATCGCCTGTGATCCGTTCGCTGCACCGGGCCATCCCCCTCTGCGCTTCTCTCCAAGGTTGAAGCATCTAGCCCTCCTGGCACTATGAAAAATTCAAGTACCCCACAGCAGTTCAGATTTTTTATTTTTGTGTCTAAAATCGTTGAGGCTCCTATCCTAGTATTCCAAAACTAGAAGTTGACAAGTAGATGGGTTCGTTCGAAAGATAATGAGAATATGTTTGTCGAAAAACTTTGATAAAGGCGAAAGTTTGAAAACGCCCTGAGTTTAAGGCCATTCTAAGGATCACAATTCAATTTGAGGTCAGCGTTCTTTATAGGATGAATCGGCCAAAATTTTGCTCATTGTGAAAAAATTATACTTACGTCAGTTGTACATGGAGTTAGATGGAGAAAGATTCTCACTGCCCTAGATGCTTACTTTGAGAGAAGTCCGATGATTAATTACCAGTCTGACAAGCGCCTGAAGATCATTTTCGCCTACACAGGTACGGTGCTTCCACGAGTGATGCCCTACGTCTTTGCAATGATGTTGTGGTCTCTGGCCTTAATTTTATTTTTTGAGTTCACAGGACTTAGGTTCGAAATGAGCTCCCAAGCTCACTCAATTGTCGGGGTCGCGCTCGGGTTGTTATTGGTCTTTAGAACAAACACCTCCTACGACCGCTACTGGGAGGGGAGAAAGCAACTAGGTTCACTGTGCATCGGAGCCCGCAACTTGATGAATCAAGCCAATGCAGTGATTCCAGAGGAGGAGAAGGAATACCGGCAGCAGATCGGTATGCTATTAGCCGCTTTCATGGGAGCAATGCGTGATGATTTGCGAGATGGAATCACCCTGAAATCGATGGGAAAGCTGACAGGACAGCTCCACCAGCGACTGAATCAGCACAGCAACAAGCTCAATGGTTTACTCAGCATGCTGAACACGGAACTGCGCTTAGGTGTTCGCAAGCGCTGGATGCATCCCTCGGAGTTTAACCCGATTGTTCAATCAATTGCTGATTTGCAAGCGGCTACACATGCCTTGAGAAGAATCCGTCAAACACCTTTGCCCTTCGCTTATGTGAACCAGCTCAAAGTGTTCATGGGGATTTATTTTGTCACTCTGCCCTTCGCCCTGATTCCCCAGTTTGGCTACATGACTTTAGTGATCATGGCCTTCTTCATCTATGCCTTGGTGGGTATCGAAGAGATCGGTCTCGAGATTGAAGATCCCTTTGGCGATGACCCCAACGACCTGCCCATCGTGCCGTTGACCAATGGTGTCATCAAGGACATCCAAGACGTTCTCGAACGCTAACTGCTGACTTAGATCTTTCAGAAGCCCAGGTTACCACTGGGGCTCTCCCTCAAACACAAAAGCTCCAATTGTTCTGGAGCAACTTTTCTGATAGCATTGTGTTCATTTGGCAACAGTTCGTCAATTGAGAGCTACCCCTCCATTCTGTCTTTGCTGGATGGAAGTCGTCTGAAAATTGATAATTAATTTTTCAGATAAACTTGGGTAGAAAAATTGCTTTTTGATGTCTATTTAAGAAGAAAGTTTTCAAAATCTTGTTTGTCCGTTGATGCAAAGAGAGTTTGTCAGAACCTGACAAAAAAGTTTTCCTTCCACATTCTAATTTCAGCCTAAGGGCTGGGAGTACCCCTCACTTGCCAAGTAGGGTAAGTGTCTTCTAGGCAATAAGTCTGTTAGAGATACCATTGATGGATTTCTCTCATGAATGAGCCTGTCCAGAAAAGATTTCTGATTTAAGCAAAAAATTCAGTAAGAAATGTTTGGGTGTCCTTAGCAAGACACCATGATGAACAGAACCACGTGTCGCTATTGGAAAAATATCCAATCAGAACTGGAGATAAACAATGTCTGGGTTCCGCAATCTAGCCCTCATATCCCTCGCATGTTCTCTATTGCTCAACTCCAGTTGTGCCCCCACAGAAGATGAGGTGATTACTGCTGACAATGTTCAGCGAGAAGGCTCACCAGGAATCTTCCTAGACAGTGCTGTAGGTGGTGTTGATTACACGACTACCAGTGGTCTGGGTGGTGTAACGGATTCCAGCGGTCGCTTCTATTATAACCCCGGGGACAAGGTGAGTTTCACGATTGGTGGCATTTCACTGGGAAGTGTGACGGGAGCTGCCAAACTGACTCCGGTAGAGGTGATGGGTGCTAGTGGGACGGCTGACCAAAAGGTAATCAATCTTAGTCGACTACTGCAAACCTTGGATGCGGATGGAGATCCAAGCAATGGGATCAGTATCAATGATTCTACGAAGACGACTTTGGCAGCAAAGTCAGTGAATTTTGATGTCTCGGTGGATACATTTGATAATGCAACGAAGTCGGTGACAGCTGCAGTTGGGAAGACAATGGTCACAGCAACAAGGGCAATCAAGCACCTGCATAGCACACTCAATGATCAGGGCTTGGGCGATAAGGCAGCGAGTGATACGGAATTGCGGAGTGTCAGTTCAGAGCTGGATAACTTCACTACTGTTGCAGCCAATTTTACGGTTAGTGAGAATGCGACTGCTTTAACAGAGGCAAGTGGCAGCTCACACACAGATAATTTTACAGTTGTGTTGGCCTCCGAGCCAGTTGGTAATGTGGTCTTTTCAGTGGTTCCCAGCGATGCAAGTGAAGTCTCTTCCTCTCCTTCCTCTCTGACGTTTAGTCCTGACAATTGGAGTACTGCCCAAACGGTCACTTTGACGGGAACAGACGACGAGATCAGTGATGGGGCCATTAGCAGTGCTGTCACAGTAGGAATCAATGAGAGTCAAACCAAAGACTCTGAATACGACAAGCTCACGAGTCATAGCATCTCGGCGACTACCAGTGATGACGAAGGAATTCCCTCTGTGACGCTGACTGCTGTGATAGTTAGCTTGGTGGAAAATGAGGAAACACTCACTTTGACAGTCAATATGAGTTTGGCCTCTGGTACAGATACCACTGTAGATTTCACTACCTCAGGGACTGCCAAACAAGATGTAGACTATTCAATAACTCCTGACCCATTGATCATTCCAAGTGGAAGCAAGCAAGGTACGGTTACGGTCAAGAGCATCAATGACAAAATTGATGACGATGCTGAGACGATCATCATAGGGGTTGGTGCAGGGTCAATTTCTAACAGCGTTGGAGCGACGAACAACATTCAAGATGTAACGCTGACAATTAGTGATGATGATACTGCTGGATTCCAACTCTCTAAGACGACAGCTGCTGTCACAGAAAGTGGAACTAAAGATACCTTCACAGTTGTACTGGATTCCAAGCCCACCCATGATGTGATCGTGTCACTTACTTCTGATGATACTGGCGAGGCAGCCGTTTCTCCTGATAACTTGACGTTTACCTCAGAAGATTGGAACACCGCTCAAACGGTCACAATTACAGGTGTGGCGGATGATCAAGTTGATAAGAATGCCACAAGCACAATCACAGTTTCTGTCAACAGCAGTGATACCAACTATGTTAGTAGCAAACTGTCAGCTAAAGAAGTAAAAGTAACTACTGCTGATGGGGATATAGCAGGCTTTAAACTCTCTGAAACTATAGTCACTGCAACAGAGGGGGGAGATAACGACACCTTCACGGTGGAACTGACTTCTAAACCAACTAGTGCAGTTACCATTGGAGTAGCTGGCTCCACAGAGGCTAGTATTTCACCAACTTCACTGAGCTTTGATGCATCGGATTGGAAAATCCCCAAAACGGTAACAGTGATTGCGGTCAATGATTCGGTGGATGATGATCAGCAAACTAGTACAATCACGGTCTCTGTCAGCAGTTCCAGTGATTCCAAATACGGGAGTGGCATTGCTAATCAAAGTGTGAAAGCTACCACTAAAGATGATGATACTGCTGGTTTTACGCTTTCAAAAAATACAGCTACTGTGACCGAGGGAGGAGATTCAGATAACTTCACAGTAGTGCTGAATTCTCAGCCGACACAGGATGTTCTCCTGACTCTGACTGCCAATGATTCGACAGAGGTAAGCCTCTCTTCTTCCTCTACGCTGACCTTTACAAGCTCTGACTGGAATACCACAAAAACAGTGATTATTGCTGCTGTAGATGAAAATTTGGACGATGACAATATTACTAGTGCCGTCACGGTAGCAGCCAGCAGTACAAATGATGAGAAATATGATAATATTACTAATCAGACAGTTACCGTGACAACAGTGGATGATGACACTACTCCCTTAGTGACCCTGACAGCGGATAACTCATCGATGCTTGAGACCGGTGGTACCGTTATCCTTACAGTGAGCATGAGCACGGCTGCGACTAGTGAAACCACGGTGGCTCTATATGCTTCAGGTACAGCTGCAATCAATACAGATTACGAACTATCAAGCACGACCCTGACTATCTATGCGGATAATACAACTGCCACTGCTACGCTGACAGGTATTTCAGATCAGTTTGTGGAAGGTTCAGAATCTATTGTGGTGGATATCAGCGGTGTCTCTGGTGGTAATGGTGCTAGAAAAAGTGGTACCCAGCAGCAGTTAATCACGATCACAGATGATGATAACGCGACAGTGACGATTGCAGATGTAATTGCGCTGGAGAGTGCTGGTACAGCAACAGTCACACTGAGCCTAAACAATGCAGTGGCTGGTGGTTTTAAAGTAGGAGTTGCCACTACCGATGGCACCGCAACAGCGGGCTCAGACTACACAGCCCTAAGCTCTACAGAGCCTTTTGCAGGCAGTGCTGGTGAGACTGTGCAGGTAAGCATCACCTTAGGTAGTGACTCCATAGTAGAAGACAATGAGACGATTACAATCAGCATGAGCAACGCCAGCAACACTGGGGTCATTGTTACAGATACGGCGACGTTGACGATCACAGATGATGACATGGCTGGCTTTAGTCTAGCCAATACAACAGCTTCGGTTTCAGAGACTGGTACGAGCAGTAGTACTTCAGTAGTTTTGACGAGTGAACCGACAGCGAATGTGACCTTGACGCTATCGGATAATGACACGAGCGAGGTGATCTATCCGACGAGTGTTGTTTTTGGTAGTGGGAACTGGTCGACTTCTCAGACAATTACGTTGACTGGCAAAGACGACAATGTGAGTGATGGTAGTCAGACGACGCTATTGACTCTGACACCGAGTGGAGGAGGCTACAGTGGATTGTCTTCCCAGACGTTGACGGTGACGACGGCAGACAACGACACGGTTGGCTTTAGTTTATCTGGTACAACAGCTTCGGTTTCAGAGACTGGTACGAGCAGTAGTATTTCGGTAGTTTTGACGAGTGAACCGACAGCGAATGTGACCTTGACGCTATCGGATAATGACACGAGCGAGGTGATCTATCCGATGAGTGTTGTTTTTGGTAGTGGGAACTGGTCGACTTCTCAGACAATTACGTTGACTGGCAAAGATGATGAAATCGTTGATGATAGCCAGATGACGCTATTGACTCTGACACCGAGTGGAGGAGACTACAGTGGACTGTCTTCCCAGACGTTGACGGTTACCACGACAGATAATGACACAGCCACAGTGAAGATTGACAATGTGAGCGTGAATGAAGGAGATAATGCAACGATTACGCTGAGTGTTGATCTGGAAGTAGTAGGTGGATTTACCGTTAATGTTTCAACAGCTAATGGAACCGCAACAGGAGGTGTAGATTACACGGCAGTCAGTTCCCAGCTGATAACTTTCACAGGGGGGACAGCTGGAGAGACCCAAACCTTAAATGTTGTGACAGCTTCAGATAATGATAACGAAGTTGCCGAAACGTTCTCGATCTCTATGAGCAACTCTAGTAAGAGTTCTGTTTTAGTGACGGATAACGCAACAGTAACGATTGTTAATATCAATGGTGGTGGTTCTGGTAGTGGTGGTTCTGGTGGTAGTGGTAAACCCTAATAGAAAATAGATTTAAGGAATTGCGGTACCAGGGGCTTCTGCAGAGAGTCCCTTCGAACCAGCTTGGTTGAAAGCGGCTACTCGGTAGTAGTACGTTGTCCCCGGTGTCAGGCCAGTATGAACATAAGGGTTGGTCACAACATCCTTAATTGTTTGAACTGTGATGCTGGTATTAGGGTCACCCTCTGCGTCTGTTATCTCTTTCAAATTCTCTGTGATTTCTTGAGTATTCCAGTAAATCCTATAGCTGCTCGCATTACTGACTGTACTCCAAGTGAGGGTGATCTGTTGAGAACCAGCGACGGCCTCCAGGTTGCCTGGAACAGCGGGGGGCATCTTTTCTTTGTAGGAAATCGTACCCTCATCCCCACAGCTGAAGAGCAAAGGCGAGAAGAGCAAGGCAGCTAGGATTCTAGTGGACATGAAGCCTCTAGTAGTATTGAAGTTCCGGAATTTATGATGAGATGTGATCAAAAGTTACATTCTTGTAGCACAGAGATTTCTGATGTGCAAAGCACAATCCGAGATTCAATAGGAGGGGTGAGCAAAACCTAAAATGACAAAAGATCCTGCTGAAGCAACCATGCCGATCTCCGTCCTCACTTGCCCTCAATGTCAGGTGTCATTCGTAGAGCAGATTCCTCCAGACCAGTGACTCCAGCGGATTCGTTGCCGTGCCTGCAACCAGGACCTTATCACTCCTTCGGGTCAATGCTGCGTATTTTGTGCCCACGGCTCGGTCGGTTGTGGCGTCAGTTGTGAGGCCATCCCCTCCTCAGATTGAATCGTTTCGAGCAGATTCCTGACTCACCCACATTCTTGCACCGAGACATTTTTTAAGCTCACTTGTCGATGGATGTAAAATCTATTGGGATGGGTCTTCCCCAGTTTTTTTGAAATCTGGAACAAAATTTTGTGCAGATGTAGGAAACGGGTTAGTTGGCACCTCCTTTGTAAGCCACAGATGAGATCAGTATTCGGATTCAAGAATAGGGTCGTGGACCCCCACTATGCCTGTCGGGAGAGAGTTTGTGATGAAAGGTGCTTGGAAATCAATCTGTTTGGCCATGGGCCTCTTGACGTTGGTTCCACAACTGTCACAGGCTCGTTTGAACGAATCATTGACCCAATGCCGTAGCCGCTACGGAGAGCCCAAACAGCTACTGGCAAATGCTGCGGGTCAGATCGTGGGAGGCGTCTTTGAAAGCCGAGACATTCGGATTGTCGTAGATCTCAACCGCGAACGCATGGTAACCGGAATTGAATACGAGATCCCCGCTTATTTTTTGCCAGGGGACCGGAAAGAATTTGTAGACCGGCTCGGTGAAATCTACAGGTTACCAAAGAGCCAGGAATTGCAACCACCAACTCCCTTTGCCTCATCCGCTTTTTTCAGTACGGTCAAGGGAAGAGAATACTTGGTGTTCAACGAGGACGTTCGCAACCAATTTGATTGCGCAGTCCAAGCTAAATTTTGCAATTACCAGCGCATCGTGGAACAGATTACGGCTTGTGAGCAGAACTTGGCTTCCACAGAGGCTAAGTACCGCCAGTTGACACAGACCAGTCGAGTACCGGTGGTTCAGGATCCTGTTACTCCGATTAATCCGCACCATGCTATCAGTCCTGATCTGAAGACGATCTATTTTCTGGAAGAGGACTTAACTACCGGAAGAGAGCGTCATCGCTTTGAGCCTCTGGATCCTCAAGCAGAGCTCAGCAAGGGACAGGTAGCCCTCCAGCAATGCCAAGACTTCACTACTCGCTACGTTCGAATCATTGAATCTGCTGCACCCGGCTTTGATAATTTCTAAGTAATTTTTCTAAAAACACTCCGATTTTCTCCTCTCCGAAAGCAACTTGTCAGACAAAGTGACTTGTGATTGCCAGTCACCAGAACTCTGTCATAATGAATGTTTGAGTTTGTAAGCAGTGGTCCCCCTCCTCCCGTTATTTTTCTTGTCCAATCGAAAGCACGTGTGAATCCTTCCCAATTAAGTGGCCTTGTCTGGCTGAAACGTCGTCTTGGCTTGCACGAAGAGGCTGAACGTAAGTACTGGGGCTTGCTGCTACCCTTGTTCCTGCTGACTCTTTTCTCATGGATCGACCACATGATCACAGTTCCGTTGAGCGCAGAGATTTCTGCAGCAACGGGACTTTCTCCAGTTCGTAGCGGTCTGCTGGTTTCTGTCTATCCTGCAGCGGCAGCGGTCTCAGCTTTTATTTTTGCTCCCTGGTCAGACCGATTGGGGCGCAAGCAACTACTGCTCTACCTAGGATCTGGTTTTGTGATCTCCACCTTTGGCTGTGCCCTCGCTCAAGGTGTGGAGAGCTTCTTTCTGTTCCGTGTTCTTTCAGGAGCTTTTGCTGGACCGATCATGCCGAATTGCCTAGCGTATGCGGGAGATGCGTTGCAAGGAAATCGAAGAAACCGAGCACTAACAAACATCATGCTGGGATTCACGCTGGCTTCGATCCTCGGTGTGCCTGTTGGAGCTGCCTTGGCAGAATGGGTCTCCTGGCGCTGGACATTCGGTGTGATTGGGCTGGGTGGTTTGCTCTCCTTGCTCTGGTTGACCAGCATTCCATCAATCACCACCGGTGCTGAACAGATTACGATCCGTCGTCAGTACCTCCAGATGTTTGGTCTCTGGAAACGTCAGGAAGTGCGTTGGGTGTTTGCCATGCAGTTCTTCATGCTGATCGGGCTGTTTGGTTTCATTCCGCATATGAGCATTTGGTTAACAACTAACTATGGACTCTCTGCTTCGGCAATTGGTCTTTTCTACATGCAGGGGGGAATTGGCAGTCTGATCGGAAACCAGCTTGCTGGTTGGCTGTTGCAGCGAGGATTGCGTTTTAGTCTGATCGGGATCGGTTCTGTCTTGATGGGGACCGTGCTGATGCTTTCCACTCAAGATCTACTACCAGGGCCGTGGATGGGTGCCATGTTCTTTGGCATCATGCTCGGTGGGTCCATGCGGATGCCTGGCCTGCAAACCATCCTGATTGAACTGACAGGCAAGGAAATCCGAGGGCGTCTGATGGCGATGAGTATGATCGTGTCCAATATGACGATGGGACTCGGAGGTTTTTGGAGTACAGGTTTGCTCTCCATGGAGAATGGCTATCTGCTGGGGATGGATCGGGTCGGGCTGGTTTCGATGTTGACCTTGCTGGTTGTTTTACCCCTGATCTGGTTGATTCAGCGACAGCAGCGTAGTACGCCACAGCCCACAATTTGAATCTTGTATGCTGCTGTGTGACAAATCATTTCGATTGCCCTGCTTGGGGATCTCCCTAAAGCACCATTCCGCTTGCCTCTCCAACAAACTGAGCCTAGTTTGGTCGCCTTTCTTGAATTCTGGATTTGTGCGTTAATAAAACACTCAAGAGTGATGTTCAAGAGTGAGCAGTGGGGCGCTCCGAGTAATCCAGAAAATGTTCCTCTGTGTAGACATGGATTATGACTAGTAAACAATCAGCGTTGGTTCTAGCCTCAGGTGGATTCAACGGTAAGCTTGCCAAAACAGCTTTTGGCCTGATTCGTAGTAGTGAACGCTTTCAGATCGTGGGAGTCCTTGATCCAGAAAAGGCAGGACTAGAAGCAGGACAAATTGTCGATGGAAAAGACCGTGGAATAGGAATTTATGCCAGTGTTGCTGACGCATATGCCCAAGCTCAAACGACACCAGAAGTGGCCATTATTGGAGTGGCGATTGCGGGTGGAAAGCTCGATGACGATCTCAGGGTTGCTGTGACTGATGCCCTGCATCAGGGTTTGAAGATTGTCAACGGTTTGCATAGTTGGCTTGCAGAAGATCCAGAGATGGTAGCCCTGGCACAGTATCATGGAGGAAGTCTGTTCGACTTGCGGAAGCCACGCCCACGGGAGCAGTTGAGCTTCTGGTGTGGGGAAATCCTCGATGTCAAGGCACCTCGTGTGGTGGTGATGGGGACCGACTGTGCCTTGGGGAAGCGCACCACAGCCCGCTGGTTACGAGATGCCTGTCAGGCAGAAGGCATAAAGACCGAATTGATCTACACCGGACAAACTGGCTGGATGCAGTCGGCCCATGACTATGGATTTATTCTGGATGCAACGCCCAATGACTTCGTCAGTGGTGAACTGGAAAGTGCCATCGTGCGCTGTGATCGTGAGCTTGTGCCTCAATTGATTCTGATTGAAGGACAATCCGCTCTACGCAATCCAAGTGGCCCTTGTGGAGCAGAGTTTCTCTCATCAGCCCAAGCCAAGGGAGTGAT
This sequence comes from SAR324 cluster bacterium, assembly GCA_029245725.1. NCBI lineage: Bacteria > Deltaproteobacteria > SAR324 cluster bacterium. The sequence continues at coordinate 20,480 of JAQWOT010000034.1, forward strand.
CCTGCAGCATGCTCCGGCTCGTGAACTTTACAAAACCACAGATCGGCCCTGGCCCATGGCCGACATTGCTGATGACATCAAGATCATTCAACTCTATGGATCCGAGGTGCTTGCTGTGACCCTCAACGGAGAGGGGATTGCGATGGAAGATCGGGAGGGTGTTCGGGTGCAATTGGAACAGTGCCTGGGGTTGCCGGTTTTTCTACCATTGGAGCAGGGCGTGTCCAATATTCTACCACTACTGCGTGACTTCGTTGCTCGGGAGGCCCAACCATGAAACTAACATCCTGCCGTGTTTTTCAAGAACACATTCTTTTGACTCAGCCCTTCACGATCTCCTATCACACGACAGAAGCGATTACACTTCACTTTGTTGAATGGCAAACGGACACAGGTCACCATGGTTGGGGTTCAGCCAGCCCAGGGCCCCAAGTGACAGGAGAAACGAATGAGGTCTGCAACGCAGCTCTTCAGGCTATGAGTGCTTTTCAAGGGGAAGACGTCCGTCATCTACCCCGTTTGCTGCGCCAACTGGAGATAGAGTTTCCCAAAGCTCCTGCAGCTCGAGCTGCTGCTGATATGGCTTTCCATGATCTGCTGGCTCGTCGACTGGATCTGCCCTTGACAGATATGCTGGGCCGTTGTCATGCGGCTTTGCCAACTTCGGTGACCTTGGGCCTGCGTTCCTTAGATGAAACGCTCGCTGAAGCAAAAGAGAAAGTTTCTCAGGGCTTTAGTGTCCTCAAAGTTAAGTTGGGTCAGAATTCTGAAGCAGATTTGGAACTGTTACGGCGACTGAGAGAAGAACTTCCTCAAGACATCCTCCTGAGAGTCGATCCAAATCAAGGCTATGATCTGCAAGCTTTACGGACCATCCTGACTAAATTTGATGAGTTGCGGCTGGAGTTTGTGGAGCAGCCAATGCCTGTTTCACAAACAGAGAAGCTAAGGTCACTACCAGCAGCACAGCGCCAGCACTTGGTGTTGGATGAAAGCCTGCAAAGCCCTGGGGATGCACTGCGTTACGGGTTTCAAGATCCACTTTGTGGAGGCTTTAATATCAAGCTGATGAAATGTGGTGGCTTAGGGCCTGCGCGTCAGATTGCCAACCTGTCTGAACAGACGGGTTGTACGCTGATGTGGGGATGTAATGACGAGAGTCGACTTAGTTTAGCAGCGGCTCTGCACCAAGCCTTGGCCTGCCCAACTACACGATATCTGGATCTGGATGGTGATCTTGATCTTGTTCGTGATCCAGCCCAAGGCGGCTATACCATTGAAAAGGGCATCATGATTCCTCTTGATCAGCCAGGGCTTGGAATCACGGTGCCATGAGGGATGCCTCCCTAGTGGTTCAACGGTGTTCAACAAAAAGGAATGCTTCCTGCTGTAAGTGGATTGTTCCCAGTGCTTGAACTGAGAACATTACAATTTCTTTGACGGAGGATTGGGCCGTCGGGGAAATGATCCTGATTCTGTGACAATCAGGATCCGGGAGTTCTACCGTGCTTGGCGGTCGGTGGAACTCCCATGCTTCCGCGCGCTGCTGCGAGACGTGTCCTCCCTCCTCTCAACTCATTTTGCTGAAGAAAACGCAGAACAGTTCATCATCTGAATCTTTTGTAAATTCCCTTGGTTTCCATTTTACAACTCTACAAAATGCGCTGGATTCTCCGCCCTCTGAGTCTTGATCTTCGTGGACTAGCTGTGCTCCGTGTATTGTTGGGTGTTTTGGTGATGTTGGATGCGTTGATTCGTAGCAGCGACTTGATTGCCCACTATGGAGATTCAGGGGTTCTACCCCGATATGTCCTGCTAACCGAATTCAGTAATCCCTACCATTTCTCTCTGCTATTTCTTAGTGGACAACCGCTGTGGGTTGGACTTTGCCTTCTGGTATATGGATGCGCTGGCCTGGCATTAGCCCTTGGTTGGCGTACTTGGTGGAGCACCCTAGTGGCTTGGGTGCTGATGTTGTCACTCCATAATCGAAATCCAGTCATCCTCAATGCTGGAGATGTCTATTTCAGAGTTTTGCTTTGCTGGAGTCTCTTTCTGCCATTAGCAGCTCGCTACTCACTTGATCGAGCCCGGAGTTTGGCAGGTTTCAAACCTGCTGCAAACCTGAGTGAACAGGAGATTCTGACAGGAGGTTCGGTTGGTTTGGTTTTGCAGGTGGTGCTGATGTATGTCTGTACAGCAGCACTCAAGACCTCAACAGAATGGTGGCCAGAGGGGACAGCGGTTTGGTATGCGATCACCTGGGAGCAATTTACTACACCACTGGGAGACCGGCTTCAAAATTTTCCTGAGTTACTGAAATGGCTGACGTGGGGAGTCTATGGAGTGGAGTGGGTTGCGCCGTTACTGCTGCTCTGGCCATTTTGGCATGTTTGGATGCGGACCATCGGTGTACTTTTACTCATTTCACTTCATCTGGGTCTGATCCTGACGATGGAGTTGGGTTTCTTCCCTTGGATCTGCATTGCGGTACTGCTTAGTTTGTTTCCCAAGGAAATCTGGGACTGGCTATCTTCCAGGAATTGGCTGCGCCAGGTTCCTGGCGAAAACCTGATCCTTTATTACGATCAGGACTGTGGTTTTTGCCGACGAATGGTTGGAGTGTTGCGCGAATTTGTTCTGTTTGGCAGAGCCGAAATTCGGCCGATTCAAGCCGATCCTGTGGTGCATGCGCTTTTCGATAATGAAGCTCCCAGCAGTTGGGTTGTGCAGCAGGGAGAACACTATGTGTTTGCTGGTGAGGGACTCTGGCTGGTGTTACGGCAATCTCCTTGGTCCGCATGGTCAACCCGTTTTTTGTCTGAAGTGAAAACCTTGGCTTCACTCGAGAGTCTGTATGCTTGGGTCGTACGCCATCGACCTCAGCTAGGTCGTTTGACTGCTTGGATCGGTTCGCGTCCATTTCCACCCAAAGCGGTTCCGAACCAAGACCTTTCAACGGTGGCCTTGGTCTTGGTCGTTTTGGTTGTGGGTTACAATCTGCGCTACAGCTTTTTCAAGGAAGTTCCTTTACCCTCATCGGTCAAGACGTTGTTTGCGGCGTTACGGTTGGATCAATACTGGAACATGTTTTCTCCTCAGCCTAGTAAAGATGATGGTTGGTTTGTGATGGAAGGAGAACTTCGTGACGGAATGCCCATTGATGTGTACCGACTGCAACTCGGAGAGGTCTCCTTTGAAAAACCAGATGATCCCTCTGCTTATTATCCAAATCAGCGCTGGCGTAAGTACCTGATGAATCTTTGGCTTAAAAAATACAAAGACTACCGTCTCCACTATGGCCGCTATCTCTGTCGTCAATGGAATAGCGGAGAAACGGAACGGGAGCGCAAGTTAACCGCCTTTCGGATCCACTTCATGCTGGAAAGACCAGGACTCCCCGGTCAGCCTGCAAAACCAACAGAGAAACGAACCATTTGGCGACACGAGTGCTTCAAAAAAGAAGGCTGAAGCACATTCTTGAAGTTATCAGTGAAGCTGTTGATGGAGAGCCCAGGCAAGCAGAAAACCCCTCACAGTCCAGGCTAGGGTACGAATCCAGTTTGTTTGTAACAATAGTTGTTGGGCATAGGAGTCGTAGCACTCTGAGAGACGCAGGTGCTGTGGAACCTGCAACCAAAATGTGGAAGCCCAAATGAGCACAAGCAGTCCCAGCGAGGTTCCCAATAGTGTCGATGACAAGCCAGTAGGAGGTGACCACCAGAGCAGTATTGCAGAAAACAACTCCAGCAACATGGGGCCAATCACCACCCAAGCCGTTCGGTGAGTATTCTGACGTTCATAGGCAGGAAAGACTTCAGCGGGGATGTTTGCAAAGAAAGGATAGTGAACAACTTGGATCAGCCAGATCAAGCCAACCATATACCAGGTCACAATCAGATTCAGCAGGAGCCAGGTCATCAATCTTCCTTATGGGTTTGATGGAATTTACTGGACATTCTTAGCCAGACAACTATATTGGTTAGTTTTTCTGATTTTTATTGGAGTATCCAAAATGAAAGTGCTTGCATCCCTCAAGTCAGCAAAGCAGCGTCATAAAGACTGTCAGATCGTTCGTCGACGTGGAAAGATTTTTGTGATCTGCAAGAGCAATCCTCGCTTCAAAGCACGCCAGAAGTGAGCTCGCTGAGCCCCACTCAACTGGGGGCTCGTTCTTTCTTCGCTAGTCCTTCCTCAGATTCGTTTCAAAACGGACCGTCCACTTTCCCGTTGATAAATTGCTGTAAAATTGGGTTCGAGTTTTCCCGAATTTCCTTCGGACTCCCTTCCGCAATGATTTTGCCCTGATAGAGCATCGCTAACTTGTCAGCAACCCGCATGGAGTTGGGAATGTGATGGGAAATGGAAATGCAGGTTTTGCCAAAGTTATCACGCATTTCCACCATTAAGTTGCCGACCGCCGTGGTTGTGATTGGGTCTAGACCGGATTCTGGTTCATCAAAGATCATAATCTTAGGCTCCATCATCAGCGCTCGCGCCACTCCTACACGCTTTTTCATTCCTCCAGAGAGTTCGGCGGGCATTTTGTCTTCCACATCGTAGAGACCTAGTCGATTGAGTGTAGAAGTGACTCTCTCAGCAATATCACTTTCCTTGAGCTGCTTTTGGTGTTCACGCAGAGCAAAGGCAACGTTTTCGAAGACATTCATCGAATCAAAGAGTGCGGAATACTGAAAGCACATTCCTGTTTTCTTGAGCACTTCTACGCGCTGCTGCTTGCTCATCTCCAAGACATTGGCCTCATCGACAATGATCTCTCCTAAGTCCGGAATAATGAAACCAAGGATCAACTTGACGATGGTGGATTTCCCATGGCCAGAACCCCCCATGATGACGGTAATCTTGTTGGCAGGAATTTTTAGGGAGAGATTGTCGATGACCTTATTACTACCGAAGGCCTTGGTGACTTGGATTAATTCAATCATGTCTCTCAGAAAGTGTAGAAGATCTGGCTGTAAATTTTTTCAGCAAAGTTTTCGGTCAGTTCCTGTATGCCGCGGCTGAGTCGCTGACCACTAAGGTCAGCACTGCTACTGCTATCGTTGCTGCTGGTAGAGACCTCAACTCTGAGATTTGAAACTTCCCAAAGCTGTTTGTTGGTCCGTTGATCCTCAAGAATAGCGCTTCCCACAAGGGTCAGCTGCTGAGCAACAGCCAAGGCTTCTGGCTCGTCCAAGTTCAGTCTGGTCAACTGAGCCAATCGCACTCGCAGCAGTAGATCACTACGTTCACTTCCACCACGAAGTCGAACAGCCGAATTACTGCGCAAACGGCTGCTGAGAGACTGCATCACGAAAGTTTCCAGATCTGATTCAAAGGTTTGATTTTCAATGGGCGCAATGCTCAGGGTCGCAGCTTCTGCTGGAAGGGGAGGATTGCCACCCTCAAACGTATACTGGCAACCAATGAGCAGCAACAGAAAACATGAACAGACAAATTTCTGGAGAGTTGAGTTGACTCTAAAAATTTTATTCACAGTAACAACTAAGGTCAGAGAGTCGGGGATAGCCCAAATTGTAAGCAGGGACGGGTCGTTTTTCGATTGCGTCTTCAATGGGCATTCGTTAAAAAATGAGGTTTTGAACTTTCCCCCATCCGTGTTCGCCAGACCGGTTTTCGTTCGGTCCACCGCAAAAGAGGTAGAGTGTTTTCTCCTGAAACGCAACAACAGGTTGACTGTCTTCTTTCCCGCTATCCGATTCGTCGTAACGCTCTCTTGCCTCTCCTGCATCTGGCTCAGAAAGAAAATCAAGGCTGGTTGGATAGCAAGTGGGTAAATCATGTAGCAGAACTGTGTGAGGTTTCGCCCACCCATGTGGAGGGAGTAGCGACTTTCTACACAATGTTTCGCTTTCGACCGCCGGGCAAGTATCATCTGCAAGTTTGCACCTGTGTGCCCTGCTGTCTGGTAGGAGGTCCAGAAATTCTGGAGCATCTTGAGCACAAATTAGGCATTCATACCGGTCATACCACGAAAGATGGTCTCTTCAGCATTGAGGAGATGGAGTGCATCGGAGCCTGTGCCTATGCGCCGGCAATGATTGTCAACGAGGACTATATAGAGCAGTTGACCCCTGAAAAAATCGATCAACTGCTGGACAGTCTCGCTACTACCCCGCAAGAGCAGGAAACACATGCTTGAGGAAACGCTCGTTCTCTTCCGTAACATCCGCACCCCCGGATATGATGGTACTTTAGACAGCTACCGCAAAGCCGGTGGTTACCAGTCTTTGCCAAAAGCCTTGACGATGCAACCTGAAGAGGTAATTGCCCTAGTCAAGGAAGCGGGTTTGCGCGGCCGGGGTGGGGCGGGATTCCCCACAGGCCTCAAGTGGAGCTTTATGGCCAAAAACACAGGCAAGCACAGTTACTTGGTCTGCAATGCAGATGAGTCCGAACCAGGGACCTGCAAAGATCGGGAATTGATGCTCAAGGATCCACATCTTTTCCTTGAAGGGATGATGATCGGTTGCTATGCCTTGGGTTGTCATCATGGCTACATCTACGTCCGAGGGGAGTATTTCCCAGCGATCAAGAGCTTGAACAAAGCGCTTGATGACTGCTATCGAGAAGGAATCCTTGGCCCAAAATTGTTGGGTGGAGACTATGCGCTGGATCTGACAGTGCACACTGGAGCGGGTGCCTATATTTGTGGTGAAGAATCAGCCCTGTTGGATTCACTCGAGGGCAAACGTGGCCATCCCCGTGTTAAACCACCATTTCCTGCAGTTGCTGGGTTCAATAGTTGTCCAACGAGTGTGAATAACGTTGAGACCCTGACCAATGTCACTGCTATATTGGAAATGGGGGCTGATGCCTACAAGAATTTGGGCAGTCCGAATAATGCAGGAACTCACTTGGTAAGCTTAAGTGGGCATGTCAACCGACCTGGTGTATACGAAGTAGCAATGGGGGTTGGCTTGCGAGATATCATTCAAGAACTTGGAGGAGGAGTGCGTGGAGGAAAGCAACTCAAGGGAGTGATTCCCGGAGGTTCCTCTTCTCCGGTGCTACGAGCAGATGAAATAGATATTGCTTATGACTTTGATTCAGTTGGTAAGGCCGGATCGATGATGGGCTCTTCGGCAATCATGGTCTTTGACGAAGACGCAGACGTGGTCAAGTTGCTGCACCGCATCTCGCGCTTTTACAATCACGAATCCTGCGGTCAATGCACTCCCTGCCGTGAAGGGACTCACTGGGCCCGACAGTTGCTCCGAGATTTTCTGCAGAACAACGGTAGTGAGCGCAAACTCAACCGATTGCAAAGAGTTGGGCGCAACATGGGAGGGACCACACTCTGTGCACTCGGAGACGCTGCTTCAATGCCGATTGTCAGCTTCCTTAAGAAATTCCCCGATGATTTTCGACAGTACTACGCAACCGCTTCCTGAGAAAAAGTGATGGAAGTCTTTTACATTGATGATCAACCGGTTCCCTTTGAGAAGGGCGAGAAGATTCTCTCGGCAGCGCTGCGAGCTGGCTTGGAAATTCCTCATTTCTGTTACCATCCTGCGCTCTCAGTGGTGGCCACTTGCCGTATGTGTCTAGTCGATGTGACAGATCTTGGCAACGGACGCCCAGCACCAAAGTTGATGACATCCTGTTCGACCGATGCCATGCCAAACATGCGGATCTCCACCAAGAATGAAAAAGTTCAGGAAGGTCGAGAACTGGTAATGGAGTACCTGTTGGTGAACCATCCACTGGACTGCCCAATTTGTGACCAGTCTGGGGAATGTACTCTGCAGGATCATTCCTATGCTCATGGTACTGGGCACTCCGAGATGGAATACAACAAGCGAGTTTATGGCTGGCGTGACATTGGTACTTTTGTACAGCTGGAGCGCAATCGTTGTATTCATTGTTCCCGCTGTGACCGCTTCACTCGTGAGATCACAGGAACAGACGAGTTTGGAATGTTTAATCGGGGGCATGAGCTAACGCTGGATACATTCTCAGATCGTGCGATGACGAATCACTTCCAGGGCAACATGGCTGACATTTGTCCAGTGGGCGCAATCACTGAGAAGGAGTTTCGATTCAAGCGAAGAGCCTGGAAACTACGTAAAGTTCCGTCGGTCTGTACTGGGTGCTCCACGGGTTGCAACATCACGATTGAACATGATCGCAACGAGGTACTTCGTCTGAAGCCCCGTGAGAATCAAGATGTCAACCAGTGGTGGATGTGTGATGAGGGTCGATTGACCTACCAACAAATGAATGAACGAGAGCAACGTCTTGCCAAACCGATGGGGCGGGTCAAAGGGAAGCTGTTACAGGTGACATGGCAGCAACTCTACGATGCTGTAGCCGACCGACTAGAAGCCTTGAACCCAAATGGGGAGCAGGTTGTCGCCTTTGTTGATACCCACTCCACCTTGGAAGAGATGTTCTTGCTGCGCCGCTTGCTCCAAGAAGTTTTCTCTTCTGATCAAGTCTTTTATTCACAGCAGGATTGGACGCAGCCAGAATCAGAATTTTTCATCGAAACAATGATCACTACGGACAAGGCTCCTAATCAGGCTGGAGCTCGATTACTGGGGCTCAAGGGATCCCAGGAGCACGATATCATTAGTGTAATGAAATCGGCCAAGTTGTTACTGGTCCTTGGCAACCCCTTCATTAATGAGCAATCACTGCTGGATTTGGCAGGAACAACAGAGTTGATGGTTCACATTGCTTCTCGTCAAAGCGAGTGGACTGATCGAGCAGATGCAATCTTCCCCGGGCAAAATTATGCTGAAAAAGAAGGAAGCTTCCTGAATAAACAGGGGTATTGGCAGCGTTTCTGGCCAGCTTTGCGGCCTTCCCGTCATGTTCGTCCTGAATGGCAAATTCTCAGCGAACTGCTACACATGGGAACAGCCACTCCAGTTCAGCAGACCCTTCAGTTCAGCCAGGTTTTCCAACAGATGACCTCTATTGAACACAAGTTGTTTGGGAACTTGGCCTTGGAAAAATTAGGAGAGAGTGGAATTTCTCTGGCAGATCTGTGTCAGCAATCAGATACCCTGGCTCAAACCGCTTGATCCTCTAACTTGAACCATCAGTATGATTCTCTTCTACTTATTTGCCCTGCTGAGCATACTTGGAGCACTTGGGGTTCTTTTTCTGCGCAACCCCATTCACGGTGCAATGAGTCTCGTGGGTAGCTTTTTTTCGCTGGCTGCAGTGTATGTGATGATGCAGGCTGAGTTTGTAGCTGTTATTCAGGTGCTGGTCTATGCCGGCGCCATCATGGTTTTGTTCCTTTTCGTACTGATGTTGTTGAGTTTACGGGACGAAGGACCCTCATTCATTCGTTGGTCTGTCGGCAAGGTGTTGGCTGTCGTGATTGCCTTTGGCATCTGGGCTCAATTAGCCTTGGTGCTCGGTCAGCATGATCCAGAGGCTCTGGTTCCACCGCTTGTGTCTTCTGGTGAAGAAGTCGATTCGATCAAGTTAATTGGGCAGTTGCTGTTTACGGAATACCTACTGCCCTTCGAGGCAATTTCCTTACTGTTGTTGGTCGCGGTGATCGGAGCAGTCGTGATTGCTAAGCGCCGTTATCCCGGATCATCCTCATGATGCAAATTCCACTGGGTCATATTCTGGTCCTAAGTTCACTGCTCTTCTCCATTGGGGTGCTGGGGGTCTTGCTGCGGCGTAATGCGATCGTGATCTTCATGAGCATTGAGTTGATGCTGAATGCGGTCAACCTCTCATTTGTTGGCTTTGCCCAATCAATGAATTCGCTCAATGGTGTGATGTTCATCTTCTTTATCATTGTTGTTGCAGCTGCAGAAGCAGTGGTTGGTCTCTCCATTATTCTGTCTCTCTACCGTTCACGCAGAACGCTCAACATCGATGAATTCAACCTATTGCGCTGGTAGCGTTCAACCAAGGCAATTTTTTCTCTGTCTCAAGGCCTCATGGCAACGCAACTCTGGCTGATTCCTCTCTTCCCGCTGTTGGGTTTTGTCCTCAATCTGTTGCTGGGTCGTACTCTAGGCCGAACCTTCACAACCTTGGTTGGACCACTGGCTGTACTGGCTGCATTGGGTCAATCTGTCTGGGCTTGTATTGCCCTGTGGAGTGGGAGTGCAGCAACAATTCAAGAGACGCTCTGGCGTTGGATTCACATTGGTGATTTGCAACTGGAGGTAGGCTTTCAAGTCGATCCTCTGACAGCTTTGTTCTTGCTGATCATCACAGGGATTGGATTCCTGATTCATGTCTACTCTGTCGGATACATGGCGGATGAGGAGCACTACGGACGATTCTTTGCCTTTTTGAATCTGTTCGTGTTCTTCATGCTAGTGTTGGTCTTAGCGGACAACCTGTTGCTGATGTTTGTTGGCTGGGAGGGAGTTGGCCTGTGCTCGTATTTGCTGATTGGCTTCTACCACGAAAAGATCTCTGCCGGAGAAGCAGCAAAGAAGGCCTTCCTTTTCAATCGAGTTGGTGACTTTGGGGTGCTCTCAGCAGTGATGATGCTCGTTGTCTATCTTGGTACTCTGCGCTTTGATGAAATCAATGCACAGGCCGGAGCCTTGGGCGAAGGTGGTTTGAGTGTTACCCTGATCACCTTACTGCTTTTCCTAGGAGCAACGGGTAAGTCGGCTCAGGTTCCTCTCTATGTTTGGTTGCCAGATGCGATGGAAGGCCCAACACCAGTTTCGGCTCTGATCCACGCAGCCACTATGGTCACAGCTGGATTGTACCTTGTAGCCAAACTGAGTTTCCTGTTCATCTTGGCACCTTTTACTCTTACAATCATTGCTGTGCTAGGGACCGTGACAGCTTTCTTAGGAGCGACGGTTGCCCTGACCCAGACCGATATCAAGAAGGTACTCGCCTACTCAACTGTTAGTCAGCTCGGCTATATGTTTCTGGCAATGGGTGTTGGGGCGTTTGGAGCTGGAATTTTCCATGTGCTGACCCATGCTTTTTTCAAGGCTTTGCTTTTCCTGGGAGCCGGTGCCGTTATTCATGCACTGCATCATGAACAAGATATGCGCCAGATGGGAGGGTTACGCCAGAGATTGCCCTGGACGTATGCAACAATGTTGATTGGTACTTTGGCCATCAGTGGCATTCCATTGTTCTCAGGGTTCTTTAGTAAAGATGAAATTCTCTGGAGTGCCTACAGTTCCCCATTTGGTAGTCCAGTACTCTGGCTCTTCGGTTTTCTCACCGCAGGTTTGACTAGCTTTTACATGTTCCGGATGATCTACCTGACTTTTCATGGCTCTTTCCGAGGAGCACATGAAGAGTCAATTCATGAACCTCCGATGAGTATGGTCTTGCCGCTTATCGTATTAGCGGTTCTGGCTGTGTTTGGGGGCTTTCTAGGTGTGCCGCACGCGCTACACTTCCTGCCAAACGGCATGGAAGCCTACTTCCACGGATCCTTTGCAGAGATCGAATTGCATGGCTCCGTGATTGAGGAATTGGGCCTGATGGTGATATCTGTGGTACTGGCGCTCATCGCTTGGGGACTTGCCAGTCGACGTTATCGCAACGGCTGGCCACGTGCCATTGATCCAGATTCTCTATTGGCGGGTGCAGAGAGTTTTTCCCTGCAGAACTGGAATGCAGATGCAGTCTACGCAACTATGGTTGTTCGGCCGTTCCACCATATCTCTCACAGTGTTCTTTGGAAGACCTTCGACCGTTACGCAATTGAAGGACTATTGCAGGGAGTTGCGAAGCTGCAACGAACTGGAGGATACTGGCTCCAGCAAATGCAAAACGGAAGTGTACAGCACTACGCCACCGTCTTTACTGTCAGTACCTTCCTATTGCTGCTATGGAGTCAACTCTGAAGAATAGAGTTGACTTCTCAAAAAGAATCAAAGATAAATAAAAGTTTACTTGCTAGCAGAACGGAAAACAAACCGTTACCCCCCACCAGTTCTTGCAGGTTCCTCAATCCTGCATTCTGCAACCAGTTCGCCCGTTAACAAGGAGGTCCAGCTGTGCAAAGCGCGGCCCGTGTCCAATTGTCTTCAACGCCTCCTCTATTCCATCGGACCCCATGCATAGTCTCTCCCAAATACAGCACCGACCTATCTACTCTGCTGGCCTGTGTTCCTTTTGCTGAAGTCACCTCTGTGACTCAGTCAACTCTTTAACCCAGGAAAAGCTTCATGTCTGTCACGCTGAGCAACCGACACCGTATCCGGCGTTCTTTTGGGCAGATCAATCCGCCCATTGAAATTCCAAATTTGCTGAAGATCCAACTGGATTCCTTCGAGCGTTTTCTACAGCGCAATGTTGCCCCTGAGCAACGAGACAAACGGCGCGGCCTCGAAGCGGTCTTCCGCTCGGTGTTCCCGATCTCTGACTACAGCAATTCTTCGACACTGGAATATGTCCAGTATCGTTTGGGCGAGCCCAAGCACACTGTGGAGGAGTGTCGGGTTCGGGGTGTGACCTATGCCTGTCCAATTCGGGTGGCTTTGCGCCTGATTGTCTGGGAGAAAGAAGAAGGTGCAGAGGAAGTTAAGCAGATCAGAGACATCAAGGAACAAGACATCTACCTAGGTGAAATTCCGCTGATGACCCCAACTGGATCCTTCATTATCAATGGGACAGAGCGTGTGATCGTCAGCCAAATGCACAAGAGTCCGGGGGTTTTCTTCGGACACGATAAAGGCAAAGGTCACTCAAGTGGTAAGTTGCTTTACAACGCTCGCTTGATTCCGCAGCGAGGCTCATGGTTAGACTTTGAATTTGATGCTAAGGATCTGCTCTATTCCCGCATCGACCGTCGCCGTAAGTTCCCTGCAACTGTGCTACTGCGAGCACTGGGCTACACTGACGAACAGCTACTGGAGTTGTTCTATCCCGCAGAGACTTTAGATCTCAGCGCCTGCGAAAACCTAGAAACTCCGGTTGAGGAACAAACCTTCTATCGTCTGGTTGACGAGCAGGTCACACTGGACCAAAAAGCAACACAGGACATTCTTAGTGAATCGGGTGAGGTTCTGGTTCGAGCGAACCAGCGTATTCATCGCCGCAACCTCAATCGGTTGATGAAAGCTGGAGTGAATCGATTGGAGACAAACTTCAACGAGATTCGTGGGCGGTTCCTAGCTCGTGATGTCTATGCTGATGATCAGAAAATTGCTGAATGCAACAGTATGGTAACCGGAGAGCTCATCAAACGTCTTCTGGAGAAGGACGTCCAGCAGGTTTCGCTGCTCTATATCTCACCACCAACTACAGCCGGTCCTAGCTTCCGAGATACTCTGGAACTGGATCGATCCATCTCTCCGGAGCAGTCACTGATTGAACTTTATAAGAAGATGAAGCCAGGAGACCCTCCGACTCTGGATGCAGCGCAAAATATGCTGCAGAATTTCTTCTTCAGCGAAGATCGCTACAGCCTTTCACCGGTTGGTCGACTCAAAATCAATGAGAAACTGAGAGTAGAAGAGCCTCTCGATAAGGTCGTCTTGACTCGCCAGGACATTCTGGAATCTGTGAAGTATCTATTGCTGCTTCGTGAAGGCAATGCCCGCACTTTAATTGATGACATTGACCACCTTGGTAACCGTCGGGTTCGCAGTGTTGGAGAATTGCTGGAGACCCAGTTCCGGATTGGACTGATCCGGATGGAGCGGACGATCAAGGAGCGAATGTCCCTGCAGGATGCCGAGACGATGATGTTGCACGATATTGTCAACGCTAAGCCAGTTGCCGGGGCCATTCACGAGTTCTTTGGTAGCAGTCAGCTATCGCAGTTCATGGACCAAACCAATCCTCTGTCGGAAATCACGCACAAGCGCCGACTCAGTGCACTGGGTCCAGGTGGTTTGACCCGTGAGCGTGCCGGTTTCGACGTGCGTGACGTGCACTCCTCCCACTACGGACGGATCTGCCCGATCGAAACACCAGAAGGGCCAAACATCGGGTTGATTGCATCTTTAGCCACCTATGCTCAGGTCAACTCCTATGGATTCCTGGAAACTCCTTATCGTAAAGTAGAGCAGGGTAAGATTACCGACAGCATTGAATACCTCTCAGCGACTGAGGAGGATCGCTACAAGATTGCCCAGGCAAATGCTGTGATTGATGAAGGGGGTAACTTGGTCAACGACTTTGTTACCGCCAGGGTTGGAAGTGAATTCAGTATGGTGCCCAAGGACCAGATTGACTACATCGATGTATCGCCGATCCAACTTGTGTCAGTAGCAGCTTCGCTGATTCCATTCCTCGAACATGATGATGCTAACCGAGCCCTGATGGGTTCGAACATGCAGCGTCAGGGAGTGCCGCTGGTAAAGCCTCAGGCTCCACTGGTTGGGACAGGTATGGAGCATCAAGGGGCACTGGACTCAGGGACCTGCACCATCGCAAGACGAACTGGTATTGTTGACAGTAGTGATGCTTCCCGCATCGTGATTCAAGCAGATGTGGATCTGTCAAGTGTCGATAGCATCGTGCCCAACAATGTCGATATCTATCACCTGATCAAATACCGACGTAGCAATCAAAACACCTGCATCAACCAGCGCCCACTCGTCAAGAAGGGTGATTACGTGAAAGCAGGTGACATCATTGCTGACGGAGCTTCCACAGAGAATGGTGAACTAGCACTAGGACAGAACATCCGGATCGCTTTCATGCCTTGGAATGGCTACAACTTTGAGGATTCCATTACTGTCTCACGGCGTTTATTGCACGAAGATGTCTACACTTCTGTGCATATTGATGTTCTCGATACGGTTGCTCGCGATACGAAGCTTGGCAAGGAGGAAATCACACGTGATATCCCCAACGTAAGCGAAGAGGCGCTGAGAAACCTGGATGAGAGTGGGATTATCCGAATCGGTACCTACGTTCGTCCAGGAGATATTCTAGTCGGCAAGGTCACTCCGAAGGGAGAAACCCAACTCAATCCTGAAGAAAAACTGCTTCGAGCAATTTTTGGTGAGAAGGCAGGTGATGTCCGAGATACCTCCTTGCGTGTGTCACAAAGTATGGAAGGTGTTGTCACGGATGTGATTGTCTTCAACCGTGAAGGTGTGGAACGAGATGAGCGGACGCGCCAGATTGAAAAGGACAGGCTGCGCCACTACGAGAAGGATCATCAGGATGAGGTTCGCATCATCCGCAAGAACTTGCTGGATCGAGTCTGCTCAATTGCCAGCGGACAAGCTCTAGGAGAAGATCTGCGCAACATGCAGGGTGAGGTTTTGGTTCCTGCAGGAACAGAACTCACTCGTGAAGCGATTGAGAAAGTTCCCTTTATGCGTGGAGCTATTGATGAGATGCAGATGGAAGACGCCTCAACCAACAACAAGGTTCAGACGCTGATCCACAATGCGTTGCAGCAGAAAGAAATGATGGACAACGTCTTTGAGGATCGTTGTGAAAAGTTGTCCAAGGGTGATGATCTGCCTCCGGGTGTGATTCGGATGGTCAAGGTCTATATTGCCACCAAGCGCAAGCTCTCTGTCGGTGACAAGATGGCTGGCCGGCACGGAAACAAGGGTGTTGTCTCCACAGTGCAGCCCATCGAAAACATGCCTTACATGGAAGATGGAACTTCAGTGGACATCGTACTCAACCCACTTGGGGTGCCATCCAGGATGAACATTGGCCAGGTCCTAGAGACACACCTAGGACGTGTGGCTTCAGGATTGGGTAGCAAAATCGAGGAAATGCTCGAGAAGCAGCAACCTGTCAAGAAGCTGCGTGAGTTCATCAATCAAATCTATGAGTCCAAAGTTGCTCAGGAGCACTTGGGAGCAATGAGTGATGATGACTTCCTCGAATTCATGAAGCGTTACAAATTAGGCGTTCATATGTCAACCCCCGTGTTTGATGGGGCGAAAGAGAATGATATTCAACGGATGGCTGATTTGGCGGAATTAAATCACTCTGGCCAAGTCTGGCTCCATGATGGATTAACCGGAGAGCGTTTCAGCCAGAAGGTAACAGTCGGTTATGCCTACATCATGAAGCTGCATCACTTGGTGGACGAGAAGATTCATGCTCGCTCAATTGGTCCATACTCACTGGTGACTCAGCAACCTCTGGGTGGTAAGGCGCAATTTGGTGGGCAGCGCTTTGGTGAGATGGAGGTCTGGGCCTTGGAAGCATATGGTGCAGCTCATACTCTGCAGGAATTGCTGACGGTCAAATCCGATGACGTCTATGGTCGTAACAAGATCTACGAAGCGATCGTCAAGGGACGTCACCAGGTTGAATCTGGCCTCCCTGAATCCTTCAAGGTTCTCATTAGCGAACTCAAGAGTCTTTGTCTGAATATCGAATTACTACAAGAAGTCGACTCAGACGAGGAAGAAGCAAATACGGAATCAGTCAGCCGCAGTGAGAAGGCTGCTGTCTCTGAAGAAATCTGAGCCGACCTGGTTTATCCGGTAATCGTAATCCCAACCCCCATCCGGAGGCAGAATGGCGTTTGGTAATATGTTTGAAATCGCGGAAGATCCCAAAAATTATTCCGCAGTCCGCATCAAGATCGCGACCAGTGAAGATGTGATTTCCTGGTCTTTTGGTGAAGTGAAGACCTCAGAGACCATCAACTACCGGACCTTCAAGCCGGAGCGTGATGGTTTGTTCTGTGGCAAGATCTTTGGTCCAATCCACGACTACGAGTGCATTTGCGGCAAGTACAAGCGGATGAAACACCGCGGTATCACCTGTGAAAAATGTGGAGTCGAGGTGATTGAGTCCAAGGTGCGCCGGGAGCGTATGGGCCACATCAAGCTGGCCACTCCTGTGTCTCACGTCTGGTTCCTTAAGGGTGTTCCCAGTCGAATTGCCACCTTGCTGGAAATGACACTACGGGACTTGGAGCGAGTCCTCTATTTTGATGCTTACATCGTCATGGACCCAGGTGGCTCGGAGATTGAGAAATTAAGCATCGTCGAAGAAGAACAAGCAATTGAGCTGAAGGATAAATTCCCAGAGTTGGAACTGGGAATGGGTGCAGAGTCAGTACGCATGCTGATGCGTGAAATGGATCTCGAGGAGTTGGACAATCAACTGCGCGAGGAACTCCGCTCCGTGAACTCGGAGACACGCCGCAAGCGCATTGCCAAGCGGCTGAATATTGTGAGTTCGCTACTGCATTCCGGTAACTCTGTGGATGCAATGATCGTTGATACTCTGCCGGTTCTTCCTCCAGAATTGCGACCATTGGTGCCACTGGAAGGTGGGCGGTTTGCGACAAGCGACCTCAATGATCTGTATCGTCGAGTGATTCATAGAAATAATCGCCTGAAGCGTCTGATCGAACTGCGTGCACCGAGCATTATCGTCAAAAATGAGAAGCGGATGCTTCAGGAATCAGTCGATGCGCTCTTTGACAATGGTCGTCGAGGACGTCCGATGGTTGGTTCCAACAAGCGTCCATTGAAATCCTTGAGTGACATGCTCAAGGGCAAGCAGGGCCGTTTCCGTCAGAACCTGCTTGGTAAGCGTGTTGACTACTCGGGCCGGACCGTAATTGTCGTAGGGCCGACCTTGAAGCTACATCAGTGTGGCCTGCCCAAGGTAATGGCGCGAGAGCTGTTTAAACCGTTTATTTTCCACAAGCTGATCGACTATCAGGAAATTCACACAATCAAGATGGCCAAGAAGAAGCTGGAGGAGAATAGTCCTCGGGTCTGGGCCATTCTGGAAGAAGCGGTCCGCGAGCATCCGGTACTGCTCAACCGCGCACCGACCCTCCACCGGCTAGGAATTCAGGCTTTTGAGCCAGTACTGATTGAAGGCAAGGCGATTCAACTGCACCCGTTAGTCTGTACGGCATTCAACGCAGACTTTGACGGAGACCAGATGGCGGTACACGTCCCGCTGTCTGTGGAAGCACAGTTGGAAGCCAAGATTCTAATGATGTCCACTAACAATGTCCTCTCTCCTTCAAACGGCAAACCGTTGATGACACCAACGCAGGACATGGTGCTTGGACTCTACTGGATTACGCGTGAGACAGAAGGTGTCCGAGGAGAGAACAAAATTTTCTCAAATCGGCAGGAAGTGGTCACAGCTTATGATCACGGTAAGGTTGACCTGCATGCCAAGATTCATGTGCGTCTGAATCCGGGTGAGGCCTTAGTAGAAACGACAGTTGGACGAGCCACCCTCTCATTGATTGTGCCGGAAGAAGTTCCCTACTCTGCGATCAATCGGCAGTTGAAGAAGAAGCAAATGGCCGAGTTGATTGACACGGCATATCGAACGGCTGGGAACATCAAGACTGTTCGCATGCTAGACGAAATGAAGAACTTAGGCTATCGCTTTGCGACCAGAGCCGGTTTCTCAATCAGCATGATGGACATGGTGATTCCTGAGGAAAAGCAGGATCTGCTCTCCCGTGCCCAATTGGAGATTAACCGAATCCATACTGAATATCAGGAAGGAGCGATCACTGATGGTGAACGCTACAATCAGGTCATCGATGTCTGGGCTAAGACGACAGAAAAAATCGCGGAGAAGATGCTAGGTGGTCTCTCAAAGGGAATGGTCGACACAGAGGATCAGACCGAGAAGGTCAACTCCATTTTCATGATGGCAGATTCAGGAGCCCGTGGTAGCAACCAGCAGATGAAACAGTTGGCGGGTATGCGTGGATTGATGGCGAAGCCTTCGGGTGAAATTATTGAGACACCGATCCTCGCAAACTTCCGGGAAGGCCTGAACGTCTTGGAATACTTCATTTCCACCCACGGTGCCCGCAAAGGATTGGCAGATACAGCCCTGAAGACAGCGAACTCAGGTTATTTGACCAGACGACTAGTGGATGTGGCGCAGGATACAGTCATCACTCAGCACGACTGTGGTACGTTGGATGGAATCGATATGACTGCCTTGATCGAGTCTGGTGAGATCATCGAAGGGCTCGGAGATCGTGTGCTTGGTCGTGTAGCTTTAGAAGACGTGATTGATCCGCTGGATGAGAACAACGTGATTGTCGAAGCTGGACAGGAACTCACGGAAGCTGAAGTCAAGCTGATCGAAGAGGCAGGTATTGAAAAAGTTCGTGTACGTTCAATTCTAACCTGTATTGCTGCTCATGGTGCTTGTCGGCTTTGTTATGGACGTGACTTGGCCCATGGTCATTTGGTCAACATGGGTGAATCTGTTGGGGTAATTGCTGCTCAAAGTATCGGTGAGCCAGGTACACAGTTGACAATGCGAACTTTCCACATTGGTGGAACTGCAAGTCGACGAGCAGAGCAGAACACTTGGGATGCACGCTTCAGCGGAATTCTTCGTTTCGAAGATCTCAAGGAAGTACGTGACAGAGACAACAACCTGATCGTCCTTGGGCGGCGTGGTGAAGCCGTTATCGTCGATCAGCAGGGTCGGGAAAAAGAGCGACGTCCTTTGCCTTTAGGGGCCAAGCTACGCAAAACTGCTGGGGATGAGGTGGCTCAAGGTGATACGATTGCTGAGTGGGATCCCTTCTCCATTCCGATCATCACGGATGTGAGTGGCTTCGTCAAATTTGTTGATCTGGAAGAAGGAGAGACCTTCAGGGAGCAGGTAGATGAAGTGACAAACCTGTCCCGTCGGGTGGTTAAAGAATCACCCAATCACGAGAAACGCCCAAGAATTCTGATCATGGATGCTGATGGCAATACTGTGATGAGAGACAACGAGACACAAGCAGAATTCTCCTTGCCAATCAAATCAGAATTGGCAGTAGAGCATGGACGTGAAGTCCATGCTGGAGAAACTCTTGCGAAGATTCCTCGTGAATTGGCGAAGAACAAAGATATCACTGGAGGACTACCACGAGTTGCCGAACTATTCGAAGCACGCGTCCCTAAGGATCAGGCGATCATCAGCGAGATTGATGGAATCGTGGAATACGGTGCTGACATGAAGAAAAAGCAGCGCCTGGTCATTCGTCCGGAAGATAGCAAGGGTGAGGAGAAAGAGTATCTGGTTCCTCGAGGACGTCACGTTACCGTGCATGTTGGCGAATTTGTGCGTGCTGGTGATCCATTGATTGACGGCTCTCCAAACCCACATGATATTCTTGCGGTCAAGGGAACCAAGGCTCTGCAGAATTACTTGGTGAACGAGGTGCAGCAAGTCTACCGACTGCAAGGGGTTACCATCAATGACAAGCACATTGAAGTAATTGTGCGCCAAATGCTGCGCCAGGTTTATGTTGAAGATGCAGGTGAATCGACCTTCCTGATTGGAGAAATCATCTCGAAGAATGAATTCAACAAACAGAATCAGAAGTTGTTGGAAGAAGGACGAGCGCCTGCCCGTTCCAAGCCGATCCTCCAAGGGATCACTAAGGCTTCTTTAAGTACGGATTCCTTCATTTCAGCAGCATCTTTCCAAGAGACAACCAAAGTCCTGACAGACGCTGCGCTCTCTGGGAAGCATGATCTCTTCCGTGGACTCAAGGAGAACGTGATCCTTGGCCGATTGATCCCTGCGGGTACCGGCTACAACATGTTCCGCAATATGGAATATGAAGTTGATGGTGAAATGGCTCAGACACCTCCTCAGGTTTCAGAAACTGCTCTTTAAGCTTGATCGGGCCGAATAGGCCTGATCCCTGACTTGTTACACTGGAGACTCTGCATGCAAGCCCAACTTCGGGAACAGTGCGCAAACACCATCCGGCTCTTGGCTGCAGATATGGTACAGTCCGCCAACAGCGGTCACCCCGGTGCACCGATGGGCTTGGCGGATATTACCCTGGCGTTATGGACGGAGTTTCTGCGCTATAATCCTGATCAGCCAGATTGGGTGAATCGAGATCGGTTTGTCCTTTCTGCAGGTCATGCCTCGGCTTTGCTTTACGTGATGCTGCACTTGGCTGGCTATGATTTGCCAATGGAGGAACTGAAGCGGTTTCGCCAGTGGGACAGTCGGACACCTGGACATCCAGAGTTTCGACTGACAGATGGTGTAGAATGCACAACGGGGCCACTGGGTGCAGGGTTTAGCAATGGAGTGGGGATGGCGTTAGCTGCCAAGATGCATGCTGCCCGCTACAACGATCAAGACTTCCCTCTTATCACAGCTAACATCTATGTCCTGTGTAGCGATGGAGACCTGCAGGAGGGTGTGTCTGCAGAATCTGCTGCCTTGGCAGGGCACTTGGGTCTGGGGAACCTGATTGTGATTTATGACAGCAATCAGATCACCATCGCGGGAAATGCCCGCTTAGCAATGAGTGAAAATGTTGGACAGCGCTTTGAAGCCTATGGATGGCACGTTCAGCACTGTAATGGACACGATCACGACCAAATTGTGCAGGCTGTCGAAGCTGCGCGAGTTGAGGGGAGTAAGCCTTCTCTAATTATTGCTAAAACTACAATCGGCAAAGGCTCTCCAAACAAGCAAGGGACGTCTGATATTCATGGGTCCCCACTGGGTGATGAAGAACTGGCTGCTACAAGAGAGGCATTTGGCTGGGAGCATAGTGAACAATTCTATGTGCCAGATGAGGTTCGAGAAGTTTTCGCTAACCGAAAGGCGAAAAACATTGAAGAATACGAGCACTGGCAGGAACTCTTTAGTCAGTGGCAATCCGCTCATCCAGAAAAAGCTAAAATCTGGAACCAACACTGGGAGCCTCCTTACGGCGAAGATCAATTACTCGAAGAATTGATTCCTGCAGTAGCTGACAGAGTAGATGCCACAAGGTCCCTTTCTGGGTTGGTGATTCAACAGGCAGCCAAGTTGCTTCCTGGTCTAGTTGGAGGTTCTGCAGATCTTGAACCCAGTACCAAGACACTAATTAAGAATGCTCAGAGCATTGTGCCAGCTTCCCTGGACAGTCAAGTGTTGCCAGATCCTTCCTTCTCTGGACGGAACATCCACTTTGGCATCCGTGAGCACGCGATGGGTTCCATAGTTAATGGAATTTCCCTGTTCGGAGGATTTCAGGTTTTCGGTTCTACCTTTCTGGTCTTCTCTGACTACATGCGCCCTTCACTACGCTTAGCAGCGCTCTCCAGAATTTCCTCGATTTTTGTGTTCACTCACGACTCGTACGCAGTTGGGGAAGATGGACCAACGCACCAACCAATTGAGCATGCTTGGGCACTGCGTTTGATTCCTGAATTAGAAGTTTGGCGTCCATCAGATGCGCTGGAGACTGCTGCAGCTTGGGCCTACGTGCTTGGCCGTGATCATGTTTTTACTCCTGCTGCAATCCTGCTG
>JAQWOT010000035.1 GCA_029245725.1 SAR324 cluster bacterium
GAAAAATCCTGATTTTGCAGAAGTTATCAAGGGGAAGACAGCGCTTGCTCACGGACTCCTTCAATCGTTGTTAGGAGTCCCCAAAGGGATGGTCAGCGGTTACAATCGAGATAGCCAGGTTTGTAAGTATCTCGTGATGGACGTGATCCGAGAATGTGAGCCAGCACCCAACATTCTCTCTGGAGTGATATCTGATTTGGAAATTCGTAAAAAGGTAATGCGGAACCGCTGCAACGAGGGTTTCATGAACGCAGTCGATCTAGCTGACTCTCTCTCGAGGAATCATGGGATCCCGTTCCGAACGTGCTACCATCTGCTAGCCAAGGCTGTCCGACTCTCTTCACCAAGTGAATCCATCACAAAAGAAGCGCTTCAGACTACTCTGGATGATGAGAACTTGAGAATTACTTTCTCTGATGAGGATTTTGCTGCATTACAAAGCCCACTGGGGGTATTAACACAGCGGGATCATCTCGGAAGCCCTGCCCCAGAAAGAGTGCGTGAGCAGATAGAATATATGCAATCCAGATTAGTAGAAGATTTGGAGGCCATCAGGCAATTGTTGACTAATTGCGAGGAAGCTCAAACCATCTGCAAAAATTATCAGGCCTGAATTAGCTCCGATAGAATTCAATTAAGTTCTCTACTACGTATTCCTGCATTTCAGAGGTTAACCCTGGGTAAACAGGAAGTGCTAGCACTTCCTGTGCAGCTCTGTCAGACTCAGGTAGGCTTCCGAGTCGATAGCCAAGATCTGCAAAACACTCCTGTCGGTGAAAAGGCACAGGATAGTAAATTTCGGTGGCTACTCCTCTTTCCTGAAGAAACTTTCTGAGATCTTCCCTCCGCTGCACACGCACCGTGTACTGATTATATATATGATGATTGAGTAGATTGTCATCCTGATAGACAGCAGCAGGACAAACAACTTCCTCCAATTGCGCCTCACCAAGCAACTGATTGTATTGTGTAGCATTTTGACGACGTTGCTCATGCCAAACTTCGAGGCGTTGTAACTTGATTCGCAGTACACAGGCCTGAATTGGATCCATTCTGAAATTTCCACCGATCACCTTGTGATAATATTTCGGTTCTGCACCATGGACGCGCTTGATGTGAAGCTGATGGTGTAATTCAGAATCGTTCGTGGTCACCATCCCACCGTCCCCAACTCCCCCAAGGTTTTTGGATGGGAAAAAGGACATGCAGCCCACGTCACTCATAGCTCCTGCTCTCCGGGCTTCGCCATTCAATCGGTACTCTGCTCCAATGGCCTGGGCTGCATCTTCAACGACAGCTATCCCAAATTGCTGTGCAACGCCAAGAATGGCCTGCATATCCGCACACTGTCCGAAAAGATGAACTGGGATCACTGCCTTAACCTGAGCCAGTTCCTCTTCGGTGTAACTCTCTAATTTTTCTTCGAGATGTTTTGGGCAGAGATTGAAGGTTGCAGGATCAATTTCAAGAAAAACAGGTTCTGCATTCAGACGTGACACTACTCCTGCAGTAGCAAAAAAAGAAAAATCTGGAACCAGTACTTTATCTCCTGGACCAATATTGAGTGACATCAGGGCAAGCAGTAAAGCATCTGTTCCTGAAGAGACACCCAAAGAATATTTGCAACCACTGTATTCAGCCACAGCTTCTTCAAACCTTTCCAACTCAGGCCCCATGATGTAGCGAGTTGAGTCAATCACATCCGTGACTGCAGCGATTATTTCATCCCGTAAGACTTCATGCTGAGGGCGTAAATCAAGAAGAGGAACTTGCATCAATGCTCTTTTGTGTATCAGGTGGAAGTTTCTTTGGAGTGAGTAGGCAAGTTAAAAGATTTGCTTGCAGAAAAAATTCCAGAGCCGGAAGAGGAAACTTAAATTCAATAAGTGGCTATCGGACTCGAATTTGAGTTTTTAGAGAAGTCTTAGTGGGCTGATTTTGTTTCTTCAGATTCAATCACTTGAACAAATCCCAGGTAGCGTTGAGTTCCTGTACGTTGAACTGGGCTACCCTGAACTCACAATTGTAAGCGATCTCTACCAGGCAGGAGATAGAAATGGTTCAAGGTAAATGGCTTACCCTTTTCAATCACCTGCTGCCATTGACTACGAACCTTTTCCTGATCATGCTCTGGCACGCGGTCCAAATAAGCCTGAAAAAAATTCGTTGGGCTCGTTGAGGGATGGATTTTCAGGAGAGTGAAGAGATGGGGCGAGCAGAAAATTTGCCCTTCTTCCCATTGCCAATCACCCAAACGTGCTAATTGCTGAGCCTGTAACAATCGATACTCTCACTCCTGAAGTTTCTAGAACTTCTCTTGGCATTGCAACGTAACATTTTCAAGCACGACCTGACATCCTTCAATTCTACCGTCTTCTGTGGGGGCAAGGGCAAAGCCGTGAGCAACAACAATTTGCTCATCACGCAACTTCCATTCTTCTCGTTGGGCTTCGGAATTTTGATGTACTCGGTCAATGAAGCGCCGAAAATTTTCTTGAGAATATCGATGCAAAAAAAAGCGACATCGGCATCCTTTTAGGATGTAAATCTGGGTTTGATTGTGCAAGCAGGTTGGCAGCCCTGTGGTTCAGCTCAAGAATTCGTGATGACTCGTTGAGAACGAGGCATGGGAGAGGTGAATTACGAAAGAGGGCTTGGTAACGTGAGCGTGATTCCTCCAAGGAATAGCGAATTTTCAGCAGTTCTTCGTTCTGCACGCACAACTCTTCCTGATGAATTCTCAGTTCCTGAAGCAACTCCTTTGGGTTGGGGATTTCGCTGTCCTGCTCAGAAAATTTCAGTAAGGTCTGATCTTCGGATTCCTGCCAATTTTTCTGCAAAAGCGAGTTGTTCCACTTTCGCATCTTATCCATTTTCTCCACCAAACGGCGTTGTTCAGCTTAAGTTGTTCAATCTCCAACAGCAACTCTTGCCTGTCTTTTATTTCATCCATTCTCTACTCCGAGTTGAAAGACAACAACTAGTTTGGCAAGCGTTTAAAATAATTCAACGTTGATGATTCAATCAAATAAAATTTACCATTATTATCAACGGGTTTGCCAACGCAATCCAAGTTCCGTACTGTAGCCAACCGATCGAGCAGCAACTTTTCCTGTGGGATCAACAACGTAATATGTTGGGAAAGCTCCAATGTGGTAATTTGCTGCCATCTCTTGATCGCCAAAAAGAATAGGATACCGCAATTGATGCCGCTGTAAAAACACATCAACCTCCTCCAAGCTTTGATAAGAGAGAGCAACCAACCAGATCAACAATTCTCCCTCTTCCTGCTTTGACTGCAAACCTTCCAAATTACTGATACTGAAATGACAAACCGTACACCAAGGAGCAAAGAAGTAGAGCAAAAGAGTCTTTCCTTTTGCATCAGATAAACTGTATGTTTGTCCGTCTCTGGCAAAAAGCCGAAATTGTGGGGCAAGTTCTTTCTCAGGCACCAGTTCACGGACCTGCCAAATAGTCACTCCCCAAAAGATCAAGCCTGCCAATAGCAACGTTCGTAACCAACCAGCCACTCGGCCAGCCCAGGTTACCCAGCCTTTTTTGAGTTTCATCCCAACCCAAACCTTATGCAGTTAGTCACCAACCCGAAAATTCGTAATTTAGCCATTATTGCACATGTTGACCATGGCAAAACCACACTTGTCGATCAGATGTTTCGTCAAAGTGGATTGTTCCGTGAAAACCAAGAAATCAGTGACCGCCTAATGGACTCCATGGACCTGGAGCGGGAACGTGGAATCACGATTTCTGCCAAGAATTGCTCCATTGAATGGAAAGGCACCAAAATCAACATTCTTGATACCCCGGGACACTCAGATTTTGGGGGAGAAGTTGAAAGAGCCCTGACTATGGTTGATGGTGCAATTTTGCTTGTCGATGCTTCTGAAGGCCCTCTGCCTCAAACCCGCTTCGTCTTGAAAAAAGCTCTTGAAAACCGACTACAAGTCTTGGTTGTCGTCAATAAAATTGATCGACAAGATGCCCGTCCTGATGAAGTTCTGAATGAAGTCTATGACCTATTTATCGATTTGGAAGCCGATGATGAGCAAATTGACTTTCCAGTGTTTTTTGCCATTGGACGCGAAGGCATTGCAAAAACCTCTTTGGACGCTGATTCAAATTCTCTTGAACCTTTATTAGATGGAGTCGTGAAGCATGTATCTCCTCCACGTTTCAAGGAGGAAGCTCCTTTTCAGATGTTGGTTGCTGATCTCAGTTATTCCGAATTCTTGGGACGCCTCGCTGTAGGTCGAGTAATGAACGGGCAGGTACAACGCAATGAACCTCTTGTCTGCCTGGGTGAAAAAGGCACAAAGGCCCTGCGTGCCACGAAGTTGCAGGTATATCTTGGAACTACCATGGCAGAAGTCGGCGAAATTGAGGCAGGGGACATTCTGATTCTCGCTGGAGTTGAAGACGTTCATATTGGTGACACGATCTGTCATGCGGAAAGTCCTCAGGCGCTCCCACGGCTGCGAATTGACGAGCCCACAGTATCCATGAGATTCTTCACAAACACCTCCCCGCTTTCTGGACGAGAAGGGAAGTTTGTTCAGTCCACAAAACTTCGGGAAAGATTACTTCGGGAAACTCTAAGGAATGTGTCCTTGCAAGTAGAAGACACTGATGATGCCGAATGTTTCCTGGTGAAAGGGCGTGGTGAACTGCAAATGTCGATTTTGATCGAAACCATGCGCCGAGAAGGATTCGAGCTTTCCGTAGGGCGCCCAGAAGTCATCTCTCGACGTGAAGGGACTCAGCTACTGGAACCCATTGAAGAAGTCTACATTGATTGTGACGAGGATTTTCTAGGAATTGTTTCTGAAAAATTATCACTCCGTAAAGGGAGAATGGTCAATTTGGTCAATCATGGTACGGGCCGGATCAGAGCTCAGTTTCAGGTTCCATCTCGAGGACTGATCGGATACCGCAGTGAGTTTCTAACTGATACCCGCGGTACCGGTATTCTCAACTCCATGCTCCTCGGCTATGAGCCCCATCGTGGAGCTTTACCAACTCGCTTGACAGGGTCTTTAGTTGCAGACCGAAGTGGAAAATCAGTAGCTTATGCGCTGTTTAACTTAGAACCTAGGGGTCGACTTTTTCTTGGACCAGGTATCGAAGTTTATGAAGGGATGATCATTGGTGAGCATAATCGAAATAGCGATTTGAACGTTAACCCTTGTAAAGAAAAAAAACTGACCAATGTTCGTGCTTCTGGGAAAGACGAGAACACTGTTCTGACTCCTGTGTTGCCGCTTACGCTGGAACAAGCCATTGAGTTCATTGTTGATGACGAAGTGGTGGAAGTGACTCCGAAAAGTATTCGTCCTCGCAAGGCCATCCTCAACAATTCTGCTCGCCAAATTGCTGCAAAACGTAGCACCCCCTGACGAATTTGTTCGACTTTCTTTTCTAATCTCTTACATTGCCACCGATGAGCGTTTGCTCATCGGTTCTCTGGGTTTCGTAAATGGTGCATCAATTTCTTCGCTTGCACAATTGACGTTCACCAGAGGATGACTTTTGGCAACCAAAGACCTTAAAAGGTTACCAATGGCGTTGCTCTCCCTCAATCCCATGGCTTCATGAGAACCACGCTTGTATGGCTTCGTAACGATCTTCGGTTTCATGACCACTTGCCCTTGCAGTGTGCTCTGGAGAAGTCCGACCAAATATTATTGGTCTATTGCCTGCCGAATTCCTGGTTTCAAGATACCGCTTATGGGTTCCCGAAGATCAATAATATCCGCCTAGAATTTCTACTGCAAAGCCTGGGCGACTTCAGGAAGCATGCTCAGGAACGAGGAGGAGAATTGATCTTTCGAAAGGGTAACCCACCTGAGATTATTGCGGAATTGGCAGAATGTCATCGGGTGGATGTCGTCTTTGCTCACCATGAACATGCTCCTGAAGAAAAACTTGAAGAAGACAACCTCCGTGAGAGACTAAAGGTCCCCTTACGACTCTGTGACGGGAATAGTTTGCTGAAAGAAACTGAACTTCCTTTCTCTTTGGTTGACCTCCCACAAGTTTTCAGTAATTTCCGCAAACAGGTAGAAAAAGAAGTTCCAATCAGTCGTCCCATTCCAGTCCCAAAAATTCTTCCTCCCCATCCTCAGGACTGTCCACCGGGTATCATTCCTAATCTGGAAGATCTGGGTTTTGAGCCTTTCATTCGGGACATTCGTAGTGTCTATCGCTTTGCCGGTGGAGAGACCGCAGCATTGTCCCGTGTTCAACACTACTTATGGAAATCACATGCAATCCATACCTACAAAGAGACACGCAATGGGATGCTGAAAGCAGATGACTCAGCAAAACTTTCACCCTGGCTGGCTCTAGGTTGCCTATCTCCAAAGCATGTTTATCAAGAGGTCCGACGATACGAGAATGATGTGGTTGCCAACGATTCAACGTACTGGCTGATTTTCGAGCTCTGGTGGCGAGAATACTTTCGCTGGATCACACAGTTGCATGGTGAAAAATTATTTCGTTCCGGTGGTATACGCAACCAATCATCAAAAGTAGAACATTGGGAAAAGTGGCTCGAAGCTTGGTGTCAGGGTGAAACAGGAGTTCCTTTTGTGGATGCACACATGAGGAAGCTCAACGCAACAGGCTACATGTCTAATCGAGGCAGACAAAACGTGGCTAGTTTTCTAGTTCGAGACCTTCGACAGGATTGGCGCTTGGGTGCTGCCTACTTCGAAAGTCGCTTGATTGACTATGATGTTCACAGTAACTGGGGTAACTGGAACTATGTCGCTGGGGTTGGTAACGATCCAAGAGAAGATCGTTACTTCAATTTGGTCACCCAAACCCTGCGGTATGACCCAAATGGAGAATTCATCATTCGCTGGGTCCCTGAATTGCGTGATGTGCCACCAAAAGAAATTCCACACATAGTGCAATTTACCCGTCAGCAAAGAGAGAAATATAGGTTGGGAGCCTACCCAGATCCCATCGTATTTTCCCAGGCATGGCGTCGTTAAATTGATGGTGCAGATTTCTTCGGGCTTGTTGTAAGCAAGGTAGATATGAAAAAATAATAGAAATTGATAACAGCCAACTCTCATACCGTATTTTAGTCAGTTCACGATGTCGTTGCAGCTTCAACCACAACCCACACCGCTTGATTGGCCAAGTGCTCTAGAACACTTGCACGAGATGCTACCACGCTGGCAGCATCGCAATCAAAGTCCTATTCTTCAACTCTGTATTCCGATTGTAGAACCAGATCCTCTTGAGTGGCTTCAACACCAAGAAGGAGCTACTCGTGTTTATTGGTCCGACCGAGATCACCAATTTCAGATGGCGGGATTGGGGGCTGCCCTCCAGATAAAGGGTTCTACCGATGAGGTGATGCAGAAAGTATCTGGATGGCAGAAGCTCATTCCTCCCAACACTGCCTTTCTTGGTGGCATACCTTTCCACAACTCAACTAAGGCAACTCAACAGTGTGGTAGCTTTCAACAAGCTGCCTTTGTATTGCCATTTCTAATGGTTCAACAAGACTCAAATGGTAGTTTTCTCTGGGTGCATCTTGCTCAAAACATTGAAGGAGCCTCGACAACTCAGGAGCTTTTTGACTTATTGGACCGTTTAAAGTCCCCCTCCAACCAACGACTATTTGACAGCCAGAGAATTAGTATTTTTGAGAGGAATGACACTCCCAATTTAGTTGATTGGAGTCATTCGGTCGAAGCAGCCCTCAGCCAAATTCGAGCTAGTCACTTCGAAAAAATCGTCTTGGCTCGACAATCCCATTTCCAATTGAACAAAAGCCCCGATCCCTTCGATCTGCTGAATCAACTCCGTCAACAAGCACCCCATGCCTACCACTTTGGATGGCAGGATACGCAAGGTCCTGCCTTTTTGAGCATTACACCTGAAAGATTATTCAAAAGGAAGCGCCAGAACCTAGAAAGTGAGGCCTTGGCGGGCACTAGACCAAGAGGACAGAACGCATATCATGATGAGCAGTTGACCCACGAGTTGTTCCACGACACAAAAGAAGTTCGGGAACATCTTGTTGTTTTGCGCTTCATGGAAGAGCGCTTCTCAGAAAATTGCCGAGTAGTGGAAAGGCTCTCTCATCTTGAACCCCTCAGACTAAAGCATGTTCAACATTTGCAAAGTCGTCTGCGAGGACGACTGCTGGATGAAGTGACAGATGCTCAGCTTCTTAACTCGCTACATCCAACCCCTGCAGTATGTGGATTGCCTCAAGCAGTATCGAGAATGCAAATCAACAACTTTGAATCATTTGACCGTGGCTGGTACGCAGGCCCTGTTGGTTATGTTAGCAAACAGCAAAGTGAGTTTGCAGTGGGTATTCGTTCCGGAGTATTGGAGGGAGACTCCCTGACAGTGTATACAGGTGCAGGCATTGTTGAAGGTTCTGATCCAGACCGTGAATGGCAAGAGTTAGATCACAAACTCCGTAGCTGGGAAGCCCTGCTCGGAAATCCTTCATGACCCCCAATGAGTGTTTGAGCTATTGGTTAGTTGAAGAGCTGGTGGCTCAGGGCATCTCACAATTCTGTATCTCACCCGGTTCTCGTTCCACCCCTTTGACGGTTGCGGCTGCTCGACATCCTAAAGCAAACACCAAAATTTTTCTGGATGAGCGGGCAGCTGCTTATTTTGCACTAGGCTGGTCTCGTGCTAGAGATCAAGCAGCAGCACTGATTTGCACATCAGGGACTGCTGGGGCCAATTACTACCCAGCTATAATTGAAGCCAGTGTAGAACACCTACCCTTGTTGGCAATTACTGCAGACCGACCACCAGAATTACAGCAAACTGGGGCCAATCAAACAGTTGATCAAAATCGACTTTTTTGTAGTCATACTCGCTGGTTTTATGATCCAGG
The DNA here is from genome assembly GCA_029245725.1 of SAR324 cluster bacterium. NCBI lineage: Bacteria > Deltaproteobacteria > SAR324 cluster bacterium. The sequence continues at coordinate 8,900 of JAQWOT010000035.1, forward strand.
ATGCCCCGATCAAACTTTACAAGAGAGTACTGTTAAATCATGGGCTGCCCAAGCCGTTCTGCGAAGTGCTTACCCAGATCCAGGTCCAGTCCATCTGAACATACCTTTTCGTGAACCATTCCTAGCTGATGAACAATCCAGCCCTCTGAAAGTAACCTCACCAAATTTTCAATTTGGTATCCCACGCCAATCACTGGCTAAGGAAGATCTACAAGCACTTCGTCCAATCCTGAAGGCAGACCGTGGATTGGTCACCGTTGGAGAGCTCCCATTTCGTGCTCAGCTTTCAGTAGGGAACTTTTTAGAAAAACTGAACTGGCCAGTCTTTGCAGACACTACCTCTGGATTTCGTTTTGGAAATTTATCTCAACGCATAGATCTGGCAGATCAACTCTTGCTTCAGGATCAATGGCGAAAGGCTGTGCCAGAGGTTTGGATTCACCTAGGAAATCAATGCGTCTCAAAACACTGGCTGCAATGGTGGCAAGACTGCAACTCAACTCAAAAGATCGTCTTGACGAATCATTCCGACAGGCAAGATCCATCTCAACGTCCCCACTGGCGGTTGCAATTGGACTGGGAGGCACTCGATGAAATTCTATCCAGTACAGAAGTAAGTTCATCACGAACTCAGTGGCTGGAGCTATGGAAGCAGGGCTCCCAAGCATTGGAAGAGCAGGCAGTTCGGTGGTGGGATAAAACTGAGAGGTTCGGAGAAGTATCCATTGTTCGGGAGCTGGTTTGTCAAATACCAATAGAACATGCCCTTTTTGTTGGAAACAGCCTACCAATCCGTGAAGTGGACATGCTCTCAACAACTCGGAACACTCCTTTACGAATAGCCGCTAATCGTGGAGCAAGCGGAATTGACGGTCAAATTGCAACGGCCTGTGGATGGGCCATGGGTCATCGGCAACCAACCACAATTCTCCTCGGTGATCTTTCTGCAATGCATGATCTGAATTCACTCCTGTTGATCCGAGAAAGCACAGTTCCTATGACCCTGATTATTCTGAACAATGATGGCGGAGGGATTTTTTCAATGCTGCCCATCTCTAAGCAGAAGGATATTTTTGAACGTTTTTTTGGTACACCACATGGTTGCGAATTTTCGAAAGTTGCGGCAATGTTCGATATGCCTTACTTCCAACCAGAAAATCTGGAGCAACTCTGCAAAAGTTATCAAGAGGCATGGCATTCAAAAAAGTCTTCGCTGATTGAAGTCAAGACTGGTCGTGAACAAACAGCAGCTCAGCTTCTGGCTTGGCAAGAGCATGTCAAAAATCATGCTTGAACTCGGAGTTTATCCATTAGTTCTTGCTCTAAGCGCATCTGTCCCATTCCCAGTTCATGAAAAAAAGTCTTCATAAGAACTTAATCCTGCTGGGTATGCCTGGTTCTGGGAAAAGTACACTGGGGGAACTTCTTGCTGAAAAGCTAGGGTGGCACCTCGTGGATACAGATTTACTGATGGAAGCAAACCATGATCGCCCACTTCAAGATATCTTTGATGGATTGGGATACGAAGGATTCTGTATAGAAGAAGAGCGAACCCTGCTCCAACTGGACGGAGAGCAGCAGATCATTTCAACCGGAGGCAGTGCCGTCTACAGCGAATCTGCAATGTCGCATCTGGGGAGTCTGGGGCTAAGAATCTTCCTAAACCTACCCTTGGAGGATGTCCTCAGTAGAGTTACCAATTTTGAAAAAAGAGGAATCGCCTGCAGGCCCGGACAGGGTTTGGCGGAACTCTTTAAAGAGCGACATCCCCTTTATTTGCGATATGCTGATCAAGTCATTGAAACTGGTGGGATTTCTATCGAGGAACAGGTTCACAAACTGCAACAACTGCTAAACTAAGAGAACTTCTCTCCCTGACAGGATGGCTCAAAATTTTTGAGTCGCGCTCACTCCTAGCCAATTCAAAACATAATCATCCCCATCATCCCAAACGAGTGAGATTCGATAGTTCAGACCCAGGTTGAATCGATCATACTGTTTCAGCCAACGGGTTCCTATATTCTGCTGATCCATATTTTGCCCATCGACTCGCTCAAATGTAGCTCCAAAAATATGCTCATCTAGAGCATATTCCCCATCCACATAAAGTCCAAGAGAGGTTTCAACTTTGGAATTGAGTGGTGTCTGAAAGAAATCCAGACCCACCTCATAAGAGATGTTCTCATCTTGCTGACCACCACCAAATCGCAACTGTCCTCCATCCCCAATCCCACTCAGCCCATTGAACAATTGGAAACTTCCCCCAATTAAGTAGTCCTCCTGATTCAGAATCATTTTTCCACCAACCACACCCAAAGTTGTTGGAGATTTAGGGGCTATGTACCTGCCAACACTCACTGCCAGATGCGACTTTCCATCATCAAACTCTTCAGTTGTTTCCACCAACAACATCTCTTCGGTAGCATCTAATAGAGTTGATGAATTCCCTGCAGTCATTTTTCCAAAATTTCCAAGACTGATTTGCGTATATGCAAAAGATAAATTTCGTTGTTCATTGAGTTGGAAATCCACACTTGTTGAAATCAGTCCACCCGTCACATCCAAATCATCAATCTTTCCATAAATCACATCTTCAAGACTCAGAGACATCCTTCCGTTTCCATCTTTGATTTCGTTCAGTGCCCCGTTGTTATTGGTTTGTATTGCCAGAGAAGGAACTGCCACACGACTATTTTTTAAATCCAGGGCGGGCAAATCGGCCCAAGCAATTGGGCTAAAGAATCCAGGGAGAATAGCAAGTAAAGCACTGGCAAAAAATCTGGAAGCAAAGCTCATTTTCATTCCTATGATTGGGTGGCAGTTAGATCTTCAGAATTTGTTCTATGTACCACATTGGCAGTAACAAATTTACATCTCCCAAAATACTGTAGTGTCATTTGCAGAAAAATCCCCTCTTTTCGATCAAAAGATGCTGCTTTGTTCTTCTTTCCCAGACTGCTGATCAAAAGTGGAATCAGATTTGTAGAGAAAGATCATCTCATTGAATCAAATCTAAAAATTTAGCAGATCTTAATTTAAATCTAAATTTTCATTCGTATTTTTTTGTGCATCATTTAACTTCCTCGGAGTAATTGGTGAGCACAGAATTTCATCCAGCAGTAAATCCTGGGAAACTCCTTCATCTATCCATTCGCCTTGGAGCCCCCAAAAAGTTGCAAGTAATGTTGTCTTGCCTGCGCCATGCTGACAGTCAAGGTGAATTAAAACTACCTGTGACCAAGACCTCAGCTGCACTACATTGTTCCCGTGAATACTTTTTCAGAGTTCTTTCCAAATTGGTCAACCAAGGTGTCTTAACAAATCTTGCTCCTGTTGCTCATTCAGGTCGTGGAGGTCGGTTTTTTTGGCTGACTGAAGGACTGGTTACATCTTTCAATTATCCCTCTTAAACTTTCTTCACTCTCTCATCTCCGACAGACAATTTACCGCAGGAACAAGAACCGAACAAAGATCCGTCTTGAAAAGTGATCTTAATCAAAGCACATTTTCGTTCGGTTTGCGTCCCATCTTGGGAAGCATTGGCTTTAGCCTTATGGCCTAACCTCCACTGGGAGATTTACATGAGAATAGCAAAACGAATTGGCGCTCTGATGGGTGCAATGCTGATGGGAAGTGTGCTGCAGGCAGCAGATCGGCTTACTCTATACTGTAGCCCACAAATCGAATGGTGTGAGTTGATGGTCAATACCTTTGAAAAGCAGACGGGCATCCGTGTGTCCATGACCCGCAAGAGTTCTGGGGAAACTCTCGCACAAATCAAAGCAGAAAGAACAAATCCGAAAGGAGATGTCTGGTGGGGTGGAACTGGAGATCCACACCTGCAAGCTGCTGAAGAAGGACTGACAGAAGTCTACAATTCCCCAATGCTTTCCCAACTTCAGGATTGGGCCCTGTCTCCTCACAAAGCCACTGGGGGGCGTACGGTGGGCATCTACATGGGTGGACTTGGTTACGGCTACAACAAAGAATTGCTCGCAAGCAAAGGACTCCCTGCACCAAAATGCTGGAAAGATCTTTTGAATCCAGCTTTCAAGAACGAAGTTCAGATTGCCAATCCAAACACCTCAGGTACTTCCTATACAACCCTGGCAACCATGGTGCAATTGTTTGGAGAAGATGGTGGATTTGACTTCATGAAGCAACTGCACCAAAACGTTAGCCAGTACACTAAATCGGGTGGGGCTCCAATCAGGGCTGCTGCAATTGGTGAAACCACAGTCGGGATTGTCTTCATGCATGATGCTGTAACTCAAGCGGTCAGGGGCATGCCCATTCAAACTGTAGCTCCCTGCGAAGGAACAGGCTATGAAATTGGTTCGATGAGCATCATCAAGGATGCTCGCAACATGGAGAGTGCAAAAAAGTTCTATGATTTTGCTCTCAACGCAGACATTCAGAGCATGGCTGCCAGTGTCGGTGCCTATCAAGTACCGTCCAATAAAGGTGCTGCTGTTCCTAAAGAAGCACCAGATCTGGATAGTGTAAAGGTCATTGACTATGACCACGCAAAGTACGGTTCCAAGGATGTAAGAACCCGTCTGCTCTCCAAGTGGGATAACGAAGTCTCAATCCTGCCTCGGTGAGTTCAACCTCTCTTAGCCTCTCCCTTCGGATTCAAAGGGGAGAGGCAACTCCATACCTTTTCCGCAAAGCTCTTCTACTTTGGCTTTTCATCGGTTGGTTTGGGGCCTTGGTACTCCCATGGTATCAGGCCTATGATGGATTCTGGAATTTCATCTGGATTGAAGATGGATGGCCACTGGATGGGGAATATGCTCCGGGGATCTTGCAAATCTTTATGCAGGATCGCTTGTGGCTGCTACCTCTGCTGATAAGCATCGGCCTACCCATAATTTGTTTGAGTTGGAGACGTGATAATCCCCGTCTTGCCCCATTTCTAATGGGATGTGGTGGCTTTGGTCTTGGTTGGCTCCTTTTACAGGGCTTTGTTATTGGTTTACGTGGTTGGAATAACGAAACCCTCCAACTCTGGCTAGGCAGCCCTGGTCCATCTCAGGAGGGGATGGGCTATGGAGCTCTGCTAGTTGCCAGTTGCCTGCTTTTCCTACTAACACAGGGCTGGAGCTTGCGTGGTGGTGTGCAAGGGGACGGTTTTGTCACTGGTTCAATAGGCCTGAACGTCCTGCTGGTACTGCTTTTCATCTTCTATCCTGTTACTAAGATTCTCTTGAGTGCTTTCCTAAACGAAGAAGGCACTCTTGCACCTGCTCTTTTCTTAAAAAAACTGACTTCCTCCAAAATCTGGCAACTAAGCTGTTTGGATACAGGATTAAGCTGTGGTGTAGCTTGGAACTCTCTTTATCTGGCTATCCTGGTAGGTTTAACAACTACCTTGCTCGGCCTAGCCTTCGCACTGTTAGTAACTCGGACTTCCATTCGTGGCAAAAAAATTCTTCAAGCAATCACTTTATTACCAATCATTACGCCACCCTTTGTGATTGGTCTTGGTATAATTCTCTTATTCGGACGATCTGGAGTTTTCAGCTCTTTTCTTGAATGGGCTTTTGAAATTCCTCCCTCACGCTGGATATATGGTCTTCCAGGTATTTGGTTTGCTCAAACTATGGCCTTTACACCGATAGCTTTTCTGGTGCTGATTGCAGTTGTTGAAGGTGTCAGTCCTTCAATGGAAGAGGCCGCGCAGACGCTGAGAGCTAATCGCTGGAAAACTTTTCAAACGGTCACCTGGCCACTGATGAGACCAGGTTTAGCCAACGCTTTTTTGTTAGGATTCATTGAAAGTCTGGCGGACTTTGGAAATCCACTTGTGCTTGGTGGAAATTTTGAAGTTCTTTCTACCCAAATCTTTTTCGCGATAGCTGGGGCTCAAGCTGACCAAGGTATGGCTGCGGTTTTGGCCTTGGTACTGTTGGGATTCACGCTCACAGCTTTCTGGATTCAACGTCGTTGGTTGGGGAAACGTTCCTACGTTAGTGTTACAGGCAAAGGAGATGCAGGCATCCCTGTAAAATTACCACAGCGGGTACGTACTGCGATTACTCTCGTGTGTGTACCCTTTGGTGTGCTGACTCTAACTCTCTATGGCATGATTCTTTTTGGTGGTTTTGTTGATACTTGGGGCTACAAGCACAATTTTACCCTTAAGCACTATTTTGACGCTTTCGCCTTAGGTTGGTCTGATGAATTTGGTCTGATGTGGGAAGGAACTGCCTGGAATTCTTTTTGGACCACTTTGCAGATCTCAGCGATCTCAGCACCACTGACAGCCGGGTTGGGCCTACTCACGGCTTGGTTACTTGTTCGTCAACGTTTTGCAGGAAAAGATGTTTTCGAATTCATCACGATGCTCAGCTTTGCGATTCCTGGGACAGTTATCGGCATTGGCTACATCCTCGCCTTCAATATACCTCCAATTGAAATAACTGGGACTGGGGTCATTCTGATCGTCTGTTTTCTATTCCGCAATATGCCCACAGGTATTCGAGCAGGGGTCGCTGCAATGGCTCAGTTAGATCCAAGCCTTGATGAGGCATCCCTAACCCTTGGGGCACCTTCCAGTACAACCCTAAGAAAAATTTTGCTTCCCTTATTGCGCCCAGCCTTGTTGGCGGCCTTGGTATTTAGCTTTGTGAGAGCGATGACTGCTATCAGTGCTGTCATTTTCCTGGTCAGTGCAGACTATGATATGGCGACCTCGTATATTCTTGGCCGTGTTGAAAATGCAGACTATGGCTTGGCTATTGCCTACAGTTCTGTGCTGATTGTCGTCATGTTGATTGCCATTGGTGGTATCCAGTGGGTGGTTGGACAACGTCAACTGGGCCGTCGAGGTTCGAGCCCAATTTCCTGGAGTGACAACGGATGAACAATAAGACGCACACTGCAGTCGAATTCCTAAATGTCACCAAAGCTTTTGGAACCGTCAAAGCAGTCCACGATGTCAGCCTTCAAATTCAACCTGGAGAGTTGGTTACTCTGCTTGGCCCATCCGGTTGTGGGAAGACGACCACTCTGCGTTTGATTGCAGGACTGGAAATGGCTACTGGAGGCCAGATCAGGATCGGGGGTCGTGATGTAACACAGTTACCAGCAACAGATCGTGATGTGAGCATGGTCTTTCAGTCTTACGCTCTGTTTCCCCACATGACCGTGCTACAGAACGTCAGTTATGGGCTAACAATGTCCCGTCTCTCCAAGGATGTTGTGGAAGAGCAGGCGCTGAATGGTTTGAAACTCGTGGGCCTGACTGGATTTGAAAAACGCCTGCCCAGTGAGCTTTCAGGAGGACAGCAACAGCGTGTTGCTGTTGCTAGAGCCCTAGTGCTAGAACCTGAGGTGCTGCTTTTCGATGAGCCTCTGTCCAATCTGGACGCAAAACTAAGACGCCGAGTGCGTGAAGAAATTCGGGATCTACAGCAACAATTGCAACTGACCGTGGTCTACGTGACCCATGATCAGGAAGAAGCCCTGGCAGTCTCTGATCGGATCATCGTGATGAAAGAGGCTGTCATCGCTCAGCAAGGTTCTCCGAGAGAACTTTATGAAAGTCCAAAAACACGCTTTGTTGCGGATTTTATTGGAGATGCAAATTTAGTTAACGGAAAGTTGATCTCTAGTGACGATACGATGGGCACACTGCAACTTGATGAATTAACAATTCAACTACCTCATTTGAATCTACCCATCGGAGAGGTGACAGTAGCTGTTCGTCCGGAGGCAATCACGCTTGATCCAAGACCGGAAGCGACTGGGATTTCAGGTACTGTTCGCAAAGCTGTGTATCTAGGAAGCCACCTCGAATATGAGATCAAGAGCGCAGTAGGGGAGATTTTTGTGATTGATCCGCTAGGGAAAGAGATTATTGCAGAGGGACATCCCGTTCGGCTACAGATCAGTGAACGTGGGGTAAATCTGGTTCAAGACTAAACCAAGTCAGTTTAGTCAGTTGGCAGGGTGACTCGCTGTGCTTGATCAGTGACTGGATCATAGGCAACTGCTGCTCCGCTGGGAACACCCATTCTGGTGATGGCAGAGATTGTCACTTGGTGGGTGACCAGTAGAACCGGATCTCCATCAGGTCGGAGATCCTGCAAAAACTTTCGAAGAGAAGCCAAGGTGGCTTCACGTTGAACGATACCTTGAAAAAAAGAATTCAGCCCAGTCAATTCCTGAACTTTCCCCATGTTGATCAGCTGGGCTGTTTCTAGGCAACGGCACCACTGGCTGGAGTAAACCCCCTCAAATCTCAGGCCTGCATTCCGGAAGGCATTACCAATTTGGCGGGACTGTTCTCGGCCAACTTCATCCAAAATCCGCTGTGTGCTACAATCTCTCAGTTGAAAGTTGCTTGGATCTCCAAATCCTGGGGCCAAAGCATGGCGAAGCATCAGCACAAGGCCAAAAGGTTTCTCAGCATATTCCTTCAGGGACATCGCGTGTGTAGTATCGAATACGATTGTGCAAAGCATCACCACGAGCACAAGCCAGCTCCATTTCATCGCTTATCTCCAAGAAAAATTTTGCGTTCTAAGTATTCACCTTGATTTGCTCACTAATTTTGCGACAACTACAGTAAAGGAATTTTGCATCACTGTATTCATCTTTTACGGCCAGATGTGGCTTTCATTTGAAAGCCAAGCAGAGTAAGAACTAAATAGGTAAGCTATCATGGAAGCGATCCACGCAATTGGCCTTGATGTGATTTTGCTACTGATCCTAGGTATCGGGCTCGGACAAAATTTATCGATCAAGCTGTTGGGGGTTCTCCTTTTGATTTTCTTCCTTGTCAGCGATGGTTTTGAAACTACTGGATTTGATATCGCTTTGTTACTGGCCGTAGGGATTGGCCTTGCACCCAACTGGGCATTTAAGATCATTGGCTTTACGTTTCTCTGGTTTTACCTCACTGAAGTACAAGCCCCCATTTGGTGGCTCCTCCCCTTAGTTATCCTGACGAACATGATCGGTCGAGTCGTCTTCAATCTGGGTATCAACTGGCAAAAAACCTAACTGAAATACTATTTTGTTTGGCCATGATGACCTAAAAATCACTTGGCTTGTCGATGGTCTCTAAGAATTACTTGTTCCAAAAATTGGATCAATGGACCATCTCCAAGGTTTCAGTTCCCAAAGCTGCTTCTAGCTGTTCCTCACGTTCAATCTTCTCCTTTTTTAGGGCAGGAACTGGCGTATCGAACTCGTTCGTTGGATGCTCCAACTGTTTTCGATAGGTTTCCCGCATCTCTTTCCAAGCTCCAAACATTGCCCTAGGCTTCGGCATATCATCAGCCATCAATCTGTGTAGTTTTGATAGATTGTAACAAGGAACTGCAGCAAACATGTGGTGTTCCAAATGCCAGTTCATATGCCAATAAAGAAATTCACTAATTGGATCCAAGGTGATCGTGCGAACACCTTTGCGAAAGTCTGGCACGTCACTGCGTAGACCACAATGCATCGGGGCACCTACGAAATACCAGAGCCAGTTGCCGATGAAGTGATGTAGGGAGATGATTAAGAATAGAATTGGTTGTCCGATCAGCAAGGCAAAGATCAGCACACCAGTATGAAAGCCCAGAACCATAGCCCATCGAACAGAATGCTGTTGTCCCGCTGGTGTCATCAAAAAGATGTACATCCCAATTGCTGAAATAAGGATGGTTGAAACGGTCTGTTGCCATTCCCCAAAATCCCTTCAAAGTGGGGATCAAGCCTCTTGAATCAAAACCACCTGAAAAATTGAAGGTGAACAATTGCAGAAGATATAGCGGCTTTAGTGATGGGACTTTTGGCAGAACCAGTTCCTTATCAACAGCCGAATGCAGAGTAAAGCGGTGGTGATAGTTGTGGCTCACTTGATAGACCGGGAAACTGAGCCAACCTAGGAGAGAAAAAATCCTAAGAAAAAAATGTGTTCAGTTTTTGGTTTGGAAAACAGTTCCGTGCGTAAGTTCGTACCAGAGAGCAATGAAAAAAGTCCCCACAGTACCATGGACAAATAACAGAAAAAG
>JAQWOT010000036.1 GCA_029245725.1 SAR324 cluster bacterium
TTGGGAACCAAGTGCTCGTATGCTTTCAGACAAACATGCAATAACTCCTGGTGCGTCAAGCCCTTCAGTTATTTGAAAAGCTTTTTTGCGGTCTTGATCGGTCTGCTGCCAAAGACAAAGCCAACCACTTAGTCAAAAGTAGAATGCATCGCTATCCAGTCCAGCATTTAGATTTTTTTGGCAACAAAGCTACAGAGTTCATCAATTTTAATGAAGGAGTAGTTATTAGTTTTGGTTGGGTAGCTGTTAACTGCTCCGCAGCCTGAACAAACCAGCGCGAATCTGGTATGCGCTGCACTCCGAGGATTCTGCCAATGGCTCTGAGCCCCAATCCTTCAGGGCATATTTGAGCCGGCACTTTGAAGATTTGGATTCTTACCCCTTTCGCAGTTTCTGAAGAGTTCGTTGGCAAGCTCAGCAGCAGGAAAGTTAACCCTTCAATTCTTACGGAGTAGGATGTAGTCAGGATACACGCAGTAGGGACATTGAATTAATAGATCTCTAATTTTAAGAGATTATTCATATATTTAAACTATGCAATTGCTTTAACTTTTTTTATTCAATTGTAATATAAATTGATTTTCTTGATTCGTAAGTTAATTGTGTTAAATAAATTTTATCTTTAAAGATCTATCCTTGTTTATCTAGTAAATAATGCCGTGAATTTTGATTGTTTTCTCCAAGCCAGATAAAGTAAGGATGCCACTAGAATTGATGCTTCGACAATTCCTCTCTGATCTAAGAATAAATTATACAAGAATATATTGATTACTATTGGTGACGCCATGACAATAGCAATTGTAGTATATAAATTAAATAGGATCAAACCACCTATTATGAATTCAGAAATTTTTACAAGTGGGAACATATATCCTGTTGCATCTAATCCACTCATAAATAATGAGCAAGGTTCGCACTCGAATTTCTGACCGCCAGGAACAAAGTCAAAAAAACCGTTCAGACCACCGACAATCATAAAAATTGAACCAAATAATACTCTCGACAGGATTTCACCATATTGATATTTATCACCAATTATTTTTTTATCATGAGCCAAAGAATTATAAAGTATTCCATATGCTATACAAGCGAAGACACCAGCAATAATATAGAATGCAGAACCTTCTTTAAGATAGTCGATAAAACTACTAAGAACTGACGAAGTGAAATATGAATCGTTCATTCAAACCTTTAAAAGAATTAATTGATCAAATTATTTAAGTCAAAAACAATTAATATTTGATCTAGCAATTTAATGAAAATCTATACTGTCATATTATTTACTATTTACTTACAAGCAGACTTAACTATTTCTTTCTGGTGCAGTAGTAATTGCTTTAGCAAGATTTCATAATATTTCTCAGTATAAATTAAATATTAATATTTAGAATTTTTGAATAGATTATCAGATGTATTCTTAAAATTAACTTTAAAATTTTAGTTAGGCCTAAGAATTGAGATTTTTAACCAAGATGGTCTGACACATGATCTGATCATAAAAAAAGTCTAAAGAATCTTCAATCGGCAAATTTAAATTTGATTTGAAGATGCTATCGAAGAAAAAACTTTATTAGAAACAGATTCCTAGTGCCCAGGCTCAAATTCTCCCCAAAAGTCATATTCTTTGTCAGAATTTACGATTTAAAAGAAATACAGCTAGTGGAAAGCTTTGAAAGATTAAGGAATTCTATTTATTGACTAAATTCTTTAATTGGAAATAGGTCAAGCTATTGATGACAGAGGAGAAAAAAATTTCAGTCAAGGTGGGAAAGTGACTAGGGCAGTAAGAATAAACTGCCCCAATAATACAAGTAAGTTTATGATATCAAGGGAGATGAGTGGAGCGAGAAACGGGGTTCGAACCCAGTAGATGTATACCTTTCCTATAGTTTATTTTGACCATATAAACAATTGTTATTCCTTTTTATTTACAATTTTGCACCTTGATATATATTTCTAATCT
>JAQWOT010000037.1 GCA_029245725.1 SAR324 cluster bacterium
ATTGATAGCTTTGCCTCAAACCTCTCAAAATTGTGATTGTTTCCTCAATACTTGGTTCACGTACAAGGATAGGCTGAAACCTTCTGGCGAGGGGCGCATCTTTCTCAATATACTTCTTGAATTCCTTTAGGGTTGTTGCCCCAATACACCGTAAGCGCCCCCTGGCAAGTGCGGGCTTTAGCATATTTGCAGCATCGACACTTCCCTCAGCACCACCTGCCCCAACCAACATATGTAACTCATCAACAAAAAGTAGAATTCGCCCTCTGGATTCCTCAACTTCACGAATAAGTTGTTTCATCCTTTTCTCAAACTCACCTCGGTAGGTAGTACCTGCAATCATTGTCGCCAGATCTAGAGAGACTAATCTACGATCTTTCAACCACTCAGGCACATCTCCTCGAACTATTCGCTGAGCGAGGCACTCGACAATGGCGGTTTTGCCCACACCAGCTTCTCCAAACAAAACCGGGTTATTCTTTGTTCGGCGAGATAAAACTTGAATAAGATTCCGAATTTCCTCCTCCATTCCAATTACGGGGTCCAACTCACCCAATCGAGCCATGGCAACCAAATCCAAACAATAATCTTCGATTGCTGATTCAGATAATTTACTGCCTTGAACAATGATTTGTTCTGCTTTGGAGAGGCCAGATAATTCTTTTCTCAAATGATCTGCGGAAGCACCCAGACTGTTCCAAATCTCCCCCAAAAAACCCTCATGAAAGTTCAGCAAACCCAATAAAAGATGATCAACATTAGTGTAAGTTTCATTCAGCAAAGTTGCTTCTTTCTCAGCACTCAAAATGATTCCGTGCAGAGATCTTGAAATGAATGTTTGCGCTGAATTTTCCTGATCTTTTGGGAAGTCTCTTATCTGCAGTTGGAGCTTTTGCTGAATAATTCCATTTTCTAACTGGAGCTTATCCAAGCAAAACTCTGTCATGGGATCATTCTGCTCCAGAAGACTTAAAAGGAGGTGCTCTGGTTCTACCTTGGCTTGACGGCCCTCCAACGCCATTTGCTGCGCTTTCAATAATGCTTCTTCAGCTTTCAGAGTAAAATGACTTAGAGAAATGCTCATTGACTTATGAACGCTTTAAATTAGGGAGTGAGAATTGGCACATTCAAGCAAAGTACAAGCCACTACCTGAATGATTTTGAGTTTTCAAAATAGACCGAAAAATGAAATTTTTATTTCTAACTTTAATTTATTTATTTAGTATTTAACTAGATCTCCAATATTCTTTTTTTAATGAATAATTTTATGAACTTAAAATCGAAAACTTTGCCAAATATCAAAACACTATTTTTTTCTTGCCTAATCTACCTAAAATTTGACCTGGCTATTCTCTGAATCCAGCAGAATCAATTAAGCAAAGGCATGTAAAAATCTATTCAAATCATTTACCTTCCTGAATTTTAAGAGTATTTGCAGTATTTCAATGGGTTATTAAGCCATTAAACACACTCATCACTTTTTGATTGATGCCAGAACTTATATCTCTTAATGCAAAAAATGGCTTCTATGCGGAAAGTTTCGTTATTTCCTCAGACCTTTCTAAATTCACTGAACTTCCAATTGCACTTCGCTGGTACGGATTTGAGCACTTGAATGACAGGGCAGGGATTGAGGATCTTGGGAATTTCTATGGACTCCACCCACTTCTAATTGAAGATATTGTCCATCAGAATCAAAGACCTAAACTAAATGATCAGGCGTTGGAGCAATTGCGTAGTTTGGGCAAAGGAAGTAATCTCTGGGATTTGGAGATCCAAGGATGCAATGTCCTCACTGTGCTCATCCAGACTACATCTTCTTTGGTAAGAATCGAGGGGCCCAACGCTACCGCTGCCAAGCTTGTCGACGAACCTTTCAGACGCTTCGCAGAGGCAAGGATCCAGCCCTCAAAGAACAGGCTCAAAAGCTATACCTTAAAGGACTGGGGCTCAGAGCCATTGGCAGAATCCTCGGAGTGCATCACAAAACTCTCTCCCGCT
>JAQWOT010000038.1 GCA_029245725.1 SAR324 cluster bacterium
CGAACTGGGTCTCAGCAGGTTTGCAGAAGGCGATACGCGTCTTACGATGCCACGCTTTCAGGAGCCCAATATTTCTCAAAATCGTGAACTCATCAAAAAGCTCAGTCAAGTCTGTGCTGAAATCAGTTGTTCTCTAGCACAGATAGCAATTGCATGGCTGCTAGCCCAAGGTGAGCGCGTGCTGCCGATTCCAGGGACAGTCAAGATTGATCACTTGGAAGACGATCTTGGAGCTGCTTCTGTAACGCTCTCAGCCGAAATTTTGTCGAAGTTGGATGACTTGTTTCAGCCTGAGAAGATTCATGGTTTTCGTTATCCATCCCTGGGAATGTCAGAGGTTGACACGGAGCGCTTCGCCTGTGAACAGTAGGTTTTAATCTCAGACAGAATTAATGGATGTTGCGTAAAGATGTCATGCCTGCCGGATATTTACTTTCAGACTCGATTCAGTTCTAGTAGCCCAGTTCTTCAATGGCCAAAAGCTTTTGCGATCATCACGGCTTGGCCTACGACAGGGGAGATTTGGTCTGAAGAAGAAATTCAGATTCAGGCAAAGCTTCTACAAGAGGTCTTGGAGCAGCGTAATGTCTGGCGTGTGAAATTAACCGGCTATTCTCCAACTGATGGGCATTCTGAACCTGGCTGGGCGGTGGATCTGAATTTTGATGAGGCCTGCACCTTGGGCCTCTGCTTTCGACAGCATGCCATCTACTGGATCATGGAGGATAAGTTGTTTGTCAGCCTCTGTGATTCAGAACGGCTGTGTGTAGAAGTCGGAAGCTTTCGGGAGCATCTGGATTGAAAATCTGAAGGTCCAGCCCAGAGGAGAGTTTGACTGCAAAACCGCTACCTAACGACCATCATCTAATTTGCCAATGGATAACGAAGAAAAGCTTCGTCGTCTGAGAATGAAGGCCGAAGAACGGGAAAGAGTTCGAGAAGAACAGCTCCAAAATGAAGATTCTTTGCAAGCCCTAAGGGAAGTCTACGGTCTGAGTGAGGCGGAACTCCAAAAACTCCAGCAGGAAGTTGAAACAGAGTACGCTGCAGAACAAGAGTCAGGACAACAACAGATCCAGCGTTGTTATGGCAGTTGGGCTTCCATCAAGCAGTTGTTGTTCACTGCTAAAGGGAGACTCTCACGTGGTGATTTCTGGTTGGCAGAATTGGGTGTTTTCGTTGTTCACTCACTGATCGCTGCTTCAACTGTCAGCTATCCAGTATTGGGTATACTTGCCCTAATTTGCTGGTTGGCGCACATCAATCTTGCTATCAAGCGTTGTCACGACCGAGGATATTCTGGCTGGTTTCTACTCCTTGGTATTGTTCCTGTCTTTCAGTTCTGGCCGATGGTGGAACTCTTCTTTCTGGCCGGAGAAAACGGAGAGAATCGGTTTGGTTCGGAGCCTGGAGAATCAGGCTCTACTGACAACTGTGCCTGACTTCTTCCTTGCGCAATTGCGGGTTTCCCTGCAAGGTGAATATTTCTCACTATTGATTCGAATCCTTACTAAAAAATCTGAATGCAAGACAAAATTCGCATCCTCAAAAAACAGGCTTTCAACGATCTTCAGCAAGTAGACAACACGGAATCCCTGCCTGGTTGGTTTCGTGATTATTTGGGGAAGAAGGGAGCGGTGACAGCACTGCTCAAACAGCTCGGAACTGTTGATGCTGAAGAACGCCCCCAAGTTGGCAAAGCTATCAATGATTTGAAAACAGAATTGCAGGATTCCTTCGATTCTTTACAGGAGCGGTTGCGCCAGCAAAAGATGGAAAAGGAGATCGCTTCGGATTCAATTGATGTCACACTCCCTGGACGACCCTTTCCTACGGGGCATCTCCATCTGACTACCCAGACGTTGCGCAAAATCTATCAAATTTTTGCTGAGATGGGCTTTCAGGTGTACGAGGCTCCAGATGTGGAAACAGATGCCTATAATTTCCAAGCACTCAACATCCCTGAGTACCACCCTGCACGAGACATGTGGGATACCTTCTGGGTCAACAAGGAAGTAGTATTACGAACCCACACCTCACCGGGCCAGATTCGAGCGATGAAGGAATTTGGACCAGAGCCCATTCGGGTGATTCTACCTGGTAAATGCTATCGATATGAGCAGATCACTCCTCGATCTGAACACCAGTTCTATCAGGTCGAAGGTCTGGTGTTGGGCCACAAGATCCGGATGACAGATCTGATTGGGGTAATGAATGAGTTTGCGCGTAAGATGTATGGTAGCGAGCGCAAGACACGGATTCGTGGCAGCTACTTCCCATTCACAGAACCGAGCATTGAGATTGATATGGACTGCATACTTTGCACAGGAGAGGGCTGCCGGGTTTGCAAGTACACATCTTGGCTGGAGGTTGCTGGGGCTGGCATGGTTCATCCAGTTGTCTTGAAAAATGGCGGCTACGATCCCGATGTTTGGAGTGGCTTTGCTTTCGGTATGGGAGTGGAGCGTCCAGCGATGCTCAAGCATGGCATCCGTGATATCAGATACTTCTACGGTAACAACCTACAATTTCTGCAGCAGTTCTGAGTTTGGTACTTCTCCGCCTGTTGTTCTGCTAGCGATGATCTCTCCATGACTGCTCTTCTTGGGCTGCGTAACCTGAGCAAACGCTTCGGCTATCGTACAATTCTCCAGGAACTGAATCTGGATATTCAAGCGGGAGAATGTGTTCTCCTGCTAGGCAACAACGGGGCTGGTAAGTCCACGCTGTTACGGCTATGTGCGACCCTGCTCAAGCCGCAGCAGGGGCAGATTTTGTATGAAGGGAAGCCCATTGATGAAGATAAGCATCGCTACCTAAGAGATATGGGTGGCATTGCCCACGAAAGCCGCCTCTATGGAGATCTTACACCAAGAGAGAACCTCCACCTCTTTGGTGTTCTCTATGAATTGAAGGATTTGCCACAGCGAATTCCTCAAGCACTGCAGGATGTTCAACTCAGCCAGGCCATCGACCTCCCCGTCAAGACCTTCAGCAGTGGAATGACCAAACGGACGGCAATTGCGCGGCTGTTGTTGCAGCAACCGAAGCTTTTATTGCTGGATGAACCCTATACAGGATTGGATCAGAATTCAGTTCGATGGTTTCAGGAATATCTCCTTGATTTTAGGAACCAGGGAGGAACCTTGTTGCTTGTGACCCATCAACTGGAACTCGGATTGGAGTTGGCCACCCGGGTACTCCTACTCAGTCACCGCAAGATTATAAAAGATCAATCTTCCTCCACGATGAATCTCTCCGAATGCCAGCAGTGGCTAAGTCAGTCATGATCCAAACTCTCACCCAAATTGATTCTGCAGAGCAACTAGAACAGCTTCCACCCGATTCTGTTTCAGAGGTGATTCTCGCACACAAGCGATTGAGTCGACTTGGAAAATTGGAAACAGAACCGTTGCTAGAACTTGCTGAACAGGCTCATAAAAGAGGCATTAGGGTCTATATGCAGTGGGATCTGCTGGCAACAGAAAATGACTTCCGACGAATGTTACTGGAGGTTCTGGAGCAGATCCCCTTAAGTTCATTTGACGCAATCCGTGTTCAAGATGTAGGCGCCTTGGAGTGGTTGAGGCAACATCCTGCCAAGCCTAAGATTCACTGGATTGCTGAGACAGGCCACCATAATCTTCCCAGCCTGCAGCGCTGGGTTGCATATGTGGGATCAGTGTTAGAACGAATTGTTCTTTCGACAGAGTTACCTCTCCCAATTCTAAGCGAGTACTGCAGAGAACTATCTGTCTCATGTGAGTTGTTGGCTGTGGGGCGCATCCTATTGTTCTACAGTCCTAGAAAACTACTTTCTCCGGTCCTTGGTTCTCCAACTGAGATGACTCTGGCCACAGTGACCTCGACAGATCAGCACCATCACGAATTTCCAGTTATGGAGCACCAGCATGGAACTCTAATGTTCCACCATCGTGATCTTTTCTTACTGGATCGGATTGAAGATCTTCGAACGAGTGGGCTGCGCTATTTGCGTTTTGACATACAACACATGGAACTGCAGATCTGGTTGCCTCAGCTACAACAAGTGGTTAGGGACGGCCTGGACTCAGATGGCAAACAAATCAGATCTAGTTGGCCAATGCAGACAACGCAGGGATTTTTCAGAGCAAACCGAACTGAACGCCCGATTGAAAAATTGAAAAACCCCAACCTGCGTTATTTGGATGGAGAAGTGGTTGGATATGTTTTGGAAGTGGCGAGTCGAGAATATATGGCGGTAGCCAGTCGGCGTAGTTTTGCTCGGGGTGATGAAATGATTTTGATTACACCGGAAGGGAAACGAATCCCTTTTGTAGTGGAAGACTTGCGGAATTGGGAGCAGCAAGAGGTGGAAGTAGCAGAGGCAGGAGGCTTGTGGCTGCTTCCTCACGAGCGCTCAGCCACAGCCCAGTCTTTGCTTTATTTTGCAGATTTTTTTTCAGATGGAGATTGAGGAGGCACTCGAGTATCCCGCAGCAGATCAGAAACTCCCTTTTCTGACATTCCCATGAAGGCTCCAACGGTGGCTCCCATGATGCCTGCCATTGCGGCACCGATTCCAACGCTTGTGCTCACTCCCAGTTTCATTGACTCATCCATCATGTCCAATGTCGATTCGGCAAGTTGCTGGCTAGCTTCTGCAGCTTCAATCGCATTTTGAGCAAGCTGCTTGTTGAGCTGTAGAGCCATCGTTGCGGCACTCACTTGAGAGGCTTTTACACGATGCTTTGGTAGACTGGAATTGGCGAGCTTTTCAATCTCACTTAGGTTGTCGCTGAAAAGACGTTCGGAAAGATCACTCAATGAATCTTCGTCCAATTCACGGATCATCTGATAAAGTAGTTCAATCTCACTACGTCCAAACAGCAAAAACACGGGATTGACTTTAAGAGCTAAGGCAATTCCTGCGATCGTGGAAAGTCTTGGATCAACTTCTCCTCTCTCGATTTGAGCTATGGCAGTGGTCGAGTGTCCTGAATCTTCTGCCAGCTGTTCTTGGGTGTAGGTGCGTCCGAGAACCTTTGCTTTTGCTTTGCGTGCCGAGATGATGTTATTCGCAAGAGTGGCCCGTAGCTCTTCTTTGATCTTGGAGACGTCTAAGGCTTCCGACACATGACTATTCATTACTTATCCTGCCAGAAGTTACCCTGATTTGATACGATTCCCATTCCTAGTTGCTGATACTGTCGGATTCGTTCGTACACATTCCCAATAGTGTTCGATTGTAACTGCTCCAATGCCTGAGTCGATTGGGATGAGGGCAAGATTATACTCCCCACATTCCAATGGGTATCCGAGCCAGTGCCTTTTGCCAGGCTTCGATTGTGGCCAGGTTCTCATCAAAATTGCTCTGCAGTACTTGCCAAGCTGGAAAAATTGATTTTCCATCGAAAAAGATGCGACAAGACCTGAAAAAAGTTGGTAATACTGTGCCTTCAAGGCAAGCATTAAGTTATCAGTACAATAGTGGGCTTGCTATTAAATTACAAGAATAATTGCTTTTTAAGCAACTAGGAATGATTTAGCGATTTGTAATTTAAAATGGAGGAAAGTGATGAATTTAGGGAGGGGTAGGCATCTCGTTCACCAAAACGAGATGCCTTCAAGCCTTAGAAAACTTAAGAGCAGCCGCTAGTGTGACCACAGGAAACGCACTTTAAACAGGCTCCGTTCCGGACCATGGTGAATTGACCACAATTTCCGCAGTTCTCACCTTCGTAGCCCTTGGTACGAGCTTCACGAATCAATTCATTGCGGCTGCGTCCTTCCATGTTCCAGTCACCCAGCAGAGAGAGCATCCCATGATTTGAGAGATCACTATCACTGGTTTCTGGTGCTAAACCGTTTCCGTTGTAGCTACCTTGCGCAGCCACTACATCTCCGACAGCAGGTTCTTCTTCAGTTGTTCGAGCAAGGTAAGCCTGACTTTCTTCCAGAGTTAGTGTCCGCTCAGAAACAACTTTCTCGTCATGATACTCTGGTGGACTGATTTGCTTGCCATAAGAGTGCAGCGAGCTGGAACGCAAGTCTTCTGGTGCGACGTGTGCTAGATCTGTTCGGTCTAGATAGGTAATGGCTAGTTCTCGGAAGATATAATCAATGATTGAAGTACTGACCTTGATCGCATCATTACCCTGCACCATGCCGTTTGGTTCAAAGCGGGTGAAGACAAAGGCTTCAACATATTCTTCCAAGGGTACGCCATGCTGCAATCCCAAGGAAACCGCAATTGCAAAGCAGTTCATCATGCTCCGGAAAGCGGCTCCTTCCTTATGCATATCGAGGAAGACCTCCCCAAGTTGACCATCTTCATACTCTCCAGTTCGCAGGTAGAGCTTGTGGCCACCGATAGTCGCTTTCTGTGTATAGCCCTTGCGTCTACCGGGTAGCCTTCTACGTTTGGCAATGTAGCGATGAATGACTTTCTCAGCAATGCGCACTTCGCGGTGTTGTGCAGGAAGTAGCTCTTCATCCAACTCTTCATCAAAATCACCAATATCGTCAACGGCGCTGGTATTCAGTGGTTGGCTAAGCTTTGAGCCATCTCGATAGAGGGCATTGCACTTGAGTCCAAGCTGCCAGGAGAGATGGTAGACGTCTTTGATGTTCTCAACAGAGGCTTGTCCAGGCAAATTGATGGTTTTTGAAATGGAACCTGAGATAAAAGGCTGTGCGATAGCCATCATTCGTACGTGGGATTCAGCAGACAAGTAGCGTTTCCCTTTCTTACCGCACTTGTTTGCACAATCAAAGACATCGTAGTCGGAGCGCTTCAGATGAGGTGCGTCCTCAATAGTCATCGTGCCGCAGACGTAGTCGTTGGCAGCATCAATTTCTGATTCACGGAAACCTAGATGCTGAAGAATGCTGAATTCTGGATGATTCAGTTGATCTTCATTGATTCCCAAGGTCTTTATGCAGAAATCATCACCGAGTACCCAACGGTTAAAGACAAATCGGATGTCAAAGGCTGCGGGCAATTGTCCTTCGATGATTTGTAGCAACTCTTCGGTGAAACCCTTCTGACGAAGCACCTCTGGATTGATACAGGGGCTTCCACTGAGAGAACCACGTCCCTTGGTGTAATTGACGATATCCTGAACCTGCTGATCGTTATAACCCAATTTGACGAGAGCAGGTGGAATCGACTGGTTGATAATCTTGAAATATCCTCCACCAGCAAGTTTCTTAAACTTGACCAACGCAAAGTCGGGTTCAATTCCAGTAGTGTCACAGTCCATCAGTAATCCAATGGTCCCCGTAGGAGCAATGACTGTCACCTGAGCGTTACGGAATCCATACTGTTCACCGAGTTCTACAGCTCGATCTGCATCAGCCTGCGCGGCTTGTAACAACTCAGGGGGGCAATGCTGACTGTCAATAGCCACTGGCTTGATGGTCAGCCCTTCGTATTCACGATCTGAGGCACGGTAAGCGGCCCTACGATGATTTCTTAGAACACGCAGCATTCCGTCTTTATTTCTTCCATAGCCAGGGAACGGCCCCAATTCAGAGGCCATTTCTGCAGAAGCTGCGTAAGCACTCATGTGCATGATGCAGGTGATTGCTCCACAGATTGCCCGAGCCTTCTCTGAGTCATAGGGAATTCCATTGACCATTAGGAATGTTCCTAGGTTTGCGTAGCCCAGACCGAGAGTTCGGAACTCGTAAGATAACTCCGCAATTCGTCGACTTGGGAATTGAGCCATCAGGACGCTGATTTCGAGAACAATGGTCCAGAGCTGAACTGCGTGCCGGAAGCGCTCAATGTCGAGTTCGCCATTCTCATTTTGGAAACGAAGAAGGTTCAGGGACGCTAGATTACAGGCAGTATCATCCAGGAACATGTATTCACTGCAGGGATTCGATGCTCGGATGGGACCGTCTACTTCGCAGGTATGCCATTCGTTGATGGTTGAATCGAATTGTAACCCTGGATCGGCAGAGGCCCAGGCCGCATAAGCAATCTGTTCCCAAAGTTCACTAGCTCTTAAGGTCTGGCAGGCTTTGGGTTCTCGTTCTTCTTCACAGGACTTAGCCAGTTCTGTTCTCCAGTACAACGACCAGTCCTGATCCTGCTCAACAGCAGTCATGAACTCATTGGTGATGCGAACAGAGTTGTTTGCATTCTGCCCAGCTACGGTGCTGTAGGCCTCTGAGTTCCAATCAGTATCGTACTCATCGAATTCAACGCCAGTATATCCCTGTTTGGCAAGGTGAATAATTCGCTCTACGTAGTTCAAGGGCATACTGGAAGCACGAATTTGCAGGAGAACCTTTCGCAAGTGCTTGTTTTTCCGCCGGTCAAAGCGTTCAGAAATTTCAGGCCAAGAGTGGCATGCCTGGAAAAGTTCATTAATCAGGAATTTGATCTGCTTTGAACCTGCGACCAGAGCAGCAACCTTCTGTTCTTCTTTCACTTTCCAGTTGACGAACTGCTCAATGTCTGGGTGATCAACATCCAGGCAGACCATTTTTGCAGCTCTGCGTGTGGTCCCACCTGATTTGATCGAACCAGCGGCTGTATCCCCGATTCTTAGGAAAGACATCAATCCCGAAGAGACGCCTCCGCCAGACAGGGGTTCTTTGCCACCACGAAGATCCGAGAAGTTGGATCCCGTTCCAGAGCCATATTTGAACAAGCGAGCTTCTCTGACCCAGAGATCCATAATCCCTCCCTCTTGGACCAGATCGTCCTTGACGGATTGGATGAAGCAGGCATGTGGTTGGGGATGACTGTAGGCGTCTTCAGATTTTTTAATCTCCTGAGACTTTGCATCGACATAATAATGCCCCTGAGCAGGTCCTGTGATTCCATAGGCCCAGTTCAAGCCGGTATTGAACCACTGTGGAGAGTTAGGTGCCACCATTTGATTGGCGAGCATGTAGCGAAGCTCGTCATAGAAAGCCTGGCTCGAAGACTCATCATTGAAGTAGCCATACTTGTGTCCCCAATACGTCCAACATCCGGATAAGCGATCAAAGACCTGACGAGCATCATTCTCTGAAACCATTTTCTCATCTGCTGGCAGCTTAGCCTGCTTGGTTTGATCAGGTACTGAGGCCTGTAACCAATTTGGGATACCTTCTTCCGAGCGTTTACGACGATGTTTGGGGATGCCAGCTTTTCGGAAGTATTTTTGGGCCATGATGTCAGAAGCCACCTGGGACCAGGTTTTAGGGACCTGTACGTCCTTCCATTCGGCGACAACCGATCCGTCGGGGTTGCGGATGACCGAGCTGCGGGATTCAAACTCCAGAGAAGCATAGGGGTCTTTTGCAGCTTGAGTAAACAATCGATCAATCTTCATAGCCTTACCTGGGAACAGCGTTGTGGACTCAATGGTGTTTTGCAGACAGAAAGGGAGCGATGCAGGAACGTGCAAATGAGGGATGCGGGGGAGCGTGTAATGAGAGACGTCTCCGGTGCCCCTGAACGGTCACCGTTCTCATCCATGAGATGGAAGCGGAATATTACGGTAGCCAATCTTCCAAGAGAAAGCAACGCCCCAACTGATCTCACAGAGCTAAGTTAGCGATATCGCTAATTAATTTTTTTTATTTAGAGTAAGTTGCTGATTTATCTATTGGAAAATAAATCTTTAGAAAATCGTTAGTGGAAACAAGGATATGCGAAAACTGGGCTGGAATCAAAGATGACCAAAAGTTTCCAAAAACTAAGACCTGCTAGCCTCTGGATCGGCGATACAACACAGGGTTGAGGGTAGCGTCATTATACATTTTCATCTGCCGATAGATCTTCATTTGTTTTCGTCCATCTAGCAAATCCTCCCAAAGTTGGTTGAGAGAATTGCCAAGATCAGAACGCTGCTCCTTGAGCACAAACAGCTTTGCCTGGCAACGTTGTCGATGGTCTTCAGCAGCATCTGCCCGGTTTACCTGTTCCTCCATGTGGAAGATTTTTAGTGCACTGATGGACAGCCGATCAATAATGCTGCCTGGGGTTTCACTATTAATGGGGGCATTGGTAGATGGTTTAGCAACTTCCTGCAGATGTCCCAGCAGGTGCTCATCCAACTGTTCAATCAAGTCGTTCCGTTGCTGATTGAGCTTGTCTATGTTTCGTTTCACCTGGGCTATGATACGGTCTGTTGCGCCAGAATCCCTAGCGAGGTCTTCTTCGTGCCAAAGTGAGAAATTGGCCCAGTGCTGACGGTCGAGCAAGCTCTCGAAGTCGCTGTCTTCTGAGACTTCGTAGGGGGCTTGATGCCAACGATCTACAAGGTGAAGTTGCCGTGTAAGAAACTCAGGAACGGGAGGGATCATGATGAACACGTGACATGGATTTGAGCCGAGTTTCTGGTGATTCAATCTGTACGATCCGGGCCCCAACCTTTTCTTCGACAACAACCGTTTGTGCTCTGGCGATCTGACGGTCATTAACCCAAACTTCCAGCGGTTCTTTTGGCTTGGAGTCTAGTTCAATGACGGAGCCTTGTCCCAAGCGCAGCACTTCACTGATATTCATCATGCACTCTCCCAAGATCAACCTGGTCTCCAGTGGGAGATCTAGTAACTGCTCGGTCTGGGGATGTCTAGCAGCCGAAAGTTTAGCAATCTTTTGTGTGGAATCGAATTGAGTTGCCATGAAGCTACTTCAGTTAGCCATGATCGAGTAACCACAATCTACGTAGATCAACTGCCCCGTGATTCCACTGGCAGCATCACTTAGTAAAAACGCAGCAGTGTTTGCTACTTCAGCTTGGGTGGCGGTTCGTTTCATGGCAGAGTGTTCACCAGCGACTCGGATCATCTCAGAAATGTCCTTGATACCTGCTGATGATAGAGTGCGAATCGCACCGGGGGAGAGAGAGTTGATTCGTATGTTTTCGGGGCCTAACTCCCTTGCCAGATAACGCGTACAAGATTCAAGAGCTGCTTTTGCAGGTCCCATCACATTATAATTTGGAACTGCTAGAGTGGAACCAATAAAACTCATGCTGACGATGCTACCTCCACCACGCTTACGCATCATTGGAATGACTCCCTTCGCAAGAGGAAGCAGAGAGTAAGCGCTGATTTCCATCGCCTTGTTGAATCCATCCCGCAGGGTTTCTGAGAAGGGCTTGCTGAGATCTTGGGTATCTGCATAGGCAAGGCTGTGTACCAAAAAGTCTAATTCTCCCCATTGCTCATCCACCTGCTTGATAAGCGCTTCAATCGACTCGTCGGAGGCTACGTCACACTCTGCTATCAGCGTAGCGTTGGTCTGCTCTCCCAGTTTGCGAACATTGGCTTCAAAACGGCCTTTGGGATCGCACAGAAACGTTAGCCCTAATTCAGCTCCCTGTTGGTACAGTCGTTCTACGACCGCCCAAGCGATACTACGCTGGTTGCCAACACCGAGTACCAAACCTCTTTTTCCAGAAAAATCAATCATCTGTTTTCATCCATTCCAGGGGAACGTTTAGATGTGCTAGATGAGCCAGGTGCCCAGCAGCAAATGTTTTCAAACGCTAAAGCTCTCGTGGGAAAAATCAAGGAGTTTCAGATGAATGAAAATGTCCAATAGCTTCTCCGAGGCGAACCGTTTGGCCTAGCTCAAGCGAATTCAACCCAACTTGGTCTTTTCGGAACAGCAAAACCACAGTTGATCCAAGCTCAAAGCGCCCAAGCTCTTCACCAGCTTTCAAGGGATATGGTATAGGTAGAGATGCCTTAAGGATTTTAGCACCAGGTCGGTTGGAGTAGGTTGCGTGGTATACGGTACGAATCCTTCCGACTACAGTAGCACCAACCTTGACCAGTGCACACTCGCCATGTTCTGTATCAATGTATGAAATCCAACGTTCATTCCGGGCAAAGAGCCTTGGTACAAAAGCCAATCCCAATGGGCTGACAGTCCACAACTCACCCGGTATGTATGCGAATCGACTGACAGATCCGGTGGCCATGCTATGAATACGGTGATAGTTATAGGGTGCCAGGTAGATTGTCAGATAGATTCCTCCCTCGTATTCATGCGCAACAAAGGAATCTTGAAGCAGGTCAGTCAGTAGATACTCTTTGCCCTTTGCTTGTAAAAGTGTTTCCTGAGTGATTGTTCCAAAGAACCCAATCGTTCCGTCAACTGGACAGATCAGGCTATTTTTTTCTGATGAGATTGGGCGTGCTGCCGGCTTGAGCGGTCGTGTGAAGAACTCGTTGAAAGTCTGGAAGTCTTCTAGCTTCTGAGGGCACTCGCTGAGATCAACATTGAAGTAACGAACGAAGGAGCGAATCAGGATTTGGTGCAGCAGGTAGGAAGGCCAGCGTTGGTCAGCAATCCAACCACAAATTCGGCTAAAGTTTTTTTTGGGAAGCAACGCCAGGCTCAGGAAGCGTAGGCACTGCCACCAATTCGATTCCATATCGTTCAGTTCAGGGAAATCTCGACTTTTGGAAGTTGAGGCTTGCCTAACATCTCCATGATATGGCTTCCCTCAATTGTTTCTTCCTCCAGAAGAGTTTGGGCAATCTGATGCAATGTATCGAGGTTGTCTCTCAGTAGCTGGCAAGCTTGCTCGTAATGAGACTTCACCATGTCTCTCATTTCTGTGTCGATCTGCTCCGCTGTGTCTTCGCTGTACTCCCTCTCTTTACCCAAAGCTTGCCCCATCACACTTTGCTGATCATCACTTCCCAGCACGATAGGTCCAAATTTGTTGTTCATGCCCCACCGACAAATCATATTGCGAACGGTCTCCGTAGCTTGCTGAATATCGTTGCTGGCTCCTGTCGTCAATTGGTCAAAAATTACTTCTTCAGCTGCCCGTCCACCCATTGCAATCGTGATCCGGTTGCTCAGATATTCGACGTCGTAGGAATGATTGTCATTCTCAGGAAGGTAGGCTGTAACTCCCAAAGCCCGTCCACGTGGAATGATCGTCACCTTGTGGATTGGATCTGCATTAGGCAAGAGGGCAGATACTAGAGCATGCCCTGCCTCGTGATAGGCTGTGGTTTTTCGCTCATCTTCCGACATGACCATACTCTTGCGCTCAGGGCCCATCATTACTTTGTCTCGGGCCCACTCTAATTCAGCCAAGGTAATCTCTTTCCGGTTGGAGCGTGCAGCGAAGAGAGCGGCTTCATTAATCAGGTTCCGTAGATCAGCGCCAGAAAACCCTGGTGTCCCTCGGGCAATAATGCGGAGTTCCACATCAGGTGCCATCCGGACTTTTGCCGCATGTACTCCAAGAATCGCTTCCCGACCACGAACGTCCGGTAGAGATACATAGACCTGTCGGTCGAATCTTCCTGGTCGCATTAGGGCAGGATCCAAGACATCTGGACGGTTGGTTGAAGCGATAACGATGATTCCTTCGGTTGCATCAAAGCCATCCATCTCAACGAGCAGTTGGTTCAGAGTCTGTTCTCGTTCATCATTACCGCTTCCCATCCCAGCTCCACGACTGCGTCCGACAGCATCAATCTCATCGATGAAGAGTATACAGGGCGCATTGCGGCGACCTTCTTCAAACAAATCACGGACTCTGCTTGCCCCAACACCGACAAACATTTCTACAAAGTCTGATCCGCTGATGCTGTAAAATGGTGCTCCTGCTTCACCTGCTACTGCTTTTGCTAGCAGGGTTTTACCAGTTCCTGGAGGCCCTGACATCAGTACCCCTTTAGGTATCCGTCCACCCAAGCGCCTGAACTTGGCAGGATCTTTGAGAAAGTCGATGGTCTCTTTCAATTCTTCCTTGGCTTCATCAGCCCCCGCGACATCTTGAAAGGTTACCTGGTGTTGATCAGGCTCGATTCGCTGTGCTCGACTACGCCCCAGAGAGAACAGCTTTCCAGCCCCTCCTTGCATTCGGCGCATCAGGAAGATCCAGATCGCAAAGATCAGGATGAAAGGCCCCCAGTGAATCAGCACGTTGAGATACCAGGGAGTTTCCGGCTCTGGCAGATAGTTCAGTTGGACATCTTTCTCACGCAGCAGCTCGGTCAAGCCAACATCATTGGGAGGAACAAAGGTGCGATAGGCCATGCCATCGTTGGTGAAACCTTCTACCACAGTATCTCCAATGAATTGAGCACTGGCAATATCACCCATGTTGGCCCGAGCAATGAAATCCGAATAGATCATCTCGTTCATGTTCTGTTCGCGTCGTGAATCACCACCAAAGGTGTTCACCATGAAAATTGCTAGGATCAGAATACTGAGGATGATCAGAATGTTTTCGTTCTTCCAGTTCATATAGACTGCACCTAAGTTAAGGAGTTGAAGGTATTAACTTATATTTTGATTTTAGGCTTAAATTAGATTGGAACGCAAGGAATTCTGGGAAATCTATAATGAGAAGCACAAATGGGATGGTGTTGTAATAGAATTAGGGAAGAAGCTACTCCCAAGTTTAGTTGAGATTTTTGATCCGGTCATAAAATCTACCTTCAGTCGTAGTACTTCATCTAATTTGCTGGGTTTACCGGAGTGAGTTGGCTGGCGGCTTCCAGAGCAGTTTCTGGTTTTTTCAGCTTCAAAGCGAGTTGGTAACGCAGTGCGTGGTAGAGTGATGCCGCAGCATTGGAAGATTCGGGTTGCATTTGCTGAAGGCGACGCTGGGCTTCATCTGTGTTACCACTGCGCAAGTTAATACGAGCAAGCGTCAAAGTGACATAAAGCGAAGTCTTGGAAGAATTTTCCAAGCGCTCCAGCATGTCATAGATCGTCTGATTGTTGCCGGTATCAGTGTAGAGTCGTTCCAACTCATCGAGCAGGCGAGGCGTCCCATTCTGTTCGAAGCTTGTGCGCAACAATTCGGCTGCCTTGATTGACTGACCGTTCTGGTGAAGATGATGCGCTTCGCTGATCGCTGCTGAAACAGAATAGAGGTGCTTGATTGCTTTTTTGCCACCAGGCAAATATGCCATATTCCAGTTGTTGAGTAGCTCAGGTTCCTGCTCTGCGGCAAGATGGAGCCTTTGCTCATGCCGGGATCGCACTTGATTGCCGATCACACCATCTGGATATAGCTCTAGAATATGTCGTTCCTGTCGCACACAGGCGGGCCAATCTCCACGTTGGACATAGACTTCGCGCAATCCCATCAAGGCTTCTGGATGATTATGAGCTAATCGGTCGATTTCGTGGCTCAACTGCTCTGCAATCCCCCACTCTCCAACTTCCAAGGTGAACTGCTGGTAAGGTAGCAATACTTCCAACTCATTCGGAAACTCCTGCCGTAGCTGAAAGAACCCCTGTAGCATGCGTGGAGTATCCCAGATGTAACGTTTGCTGATTAGATTTTTCACGCGAATGTCCAACGGAGCTCTCCGTGGAGTGATTCGAGCAAACAATCGTTTTACTCTTTTAAGATCACAGGACAAACAGGCACGGTGAAAATCCCGATAGGTGTCAATCCTTCGCTGCTGACGAGCTTTTTCCAAGGAAACACGAAAGCGCTGGAAGAAGCGGTCTGGATGCAGTACCAAGGACCGCAACTCAGAGGCCAGGAATCCTAGGACAGAGAAAACGAGCATTACTGCCCAGAGAGGAATATTCAGCGAAAGGGAAGGCGACAGGTATAAGAAAATCGTGTCGCTATTGAGGATCGCAAAGTAGCCCAGCCCGCTGAGCGCAAACAAAGCAGCTGCCAATAAGATCAGTATTCGCATGAATTCTCTTGGAGAGATATTTTGTCAACGGTGATGGTATGGTTCACCGTTGAGAATAGTAAAAGCCCGATAAACCTGTTCCAGTAAAATCAGACGAACCATTTGATGACTGAAAGTCATCGGGGATAAGCTTATGTGTTTTGTATGCTGCGGAAACGCCTCGCAATCAACACCATAGGGACCGCCCACCATGAAAGTAATCTGTGGTACGGATTGCAGATGGCAATTTTCCAGCCATCGTGAGAGGCCAACCGAGTCAAGTTGTTGACCTTGCTCGTCCAGTAAAATGGACTGCTCACCTGGGATTAGGCGCTCCTGTAATGCCTTGGTTTCTACTTGTTTTCGTGTGATCTCTGGTAACGATTGCCAACGTCGTTGTGGCTTGATTTCTTCCATAACAATGTGGGCATAGTGCTGGAGGCGCTGCTGATAGATTTTCAGCCCCTCCCGCAGATAGGCCTCTTGCGTTCGGCCAATCCAGAGAAAACGAATACGGAGCATGGCATCAAAGCGAGAAAATCATCTACCTCTACGGGAGCATCAGCAAAAAGTAAAGCCATGCCGTCACTAGCTCTGTCAAAGCAGTTTGTCCCAGCGAATTCAAGGCTCTATTTTCAAGGAAATTCATGAAAACAGTGACTGTTGCGGCACTACAGCGATCTTGGTCAGATAACACCGAAGAAAACGTCCAGCGAGCAGAAGATTGGATCAGGATTGCAGCAGCAAAAGGAGCCCAACTCATCTTGCTACCTGAACTTTTCGAATCACCCTACTTCTGCAAAGAGCAGCGCTCTGTACATTTTGATCGTGCACATCCGGTAAAACAGCACCCAACACTTCTCAGGATGCAGCAGCTTGCTCGTGAATTGGCTGTGGTTCTGCCAGTTAGCTTTTTTGAGCAGGCTGGTCCAGTATTTTTCAATTCCTTGGCAATGATTGATGCTGATGGTGAGTTGTTGGGCCTGTATCGTAAATCGCATATTCCTGATGGACCAGGCTACCAAGAGAAGTTCTACTTCTCACCTGGGGATACAGGTTTTCGTGTCTGGATGACTAGATATGGATGTGTTGGGGTCGGTATTTGTTGGGATCAGTGGTTTCCAGAAGCTGCGCGCTGCATGGTGCTCAAAGGAGCTGAGATCTTGCTCTATCCAACAGCGATTGGTTCTGAACCCTTAGCTCCAGAATGGGACTCTCAAGCACACTGGATGCGCGTTATGCAGGGCCATGCAGCAGCCAATATGGTCCCCGTGATCACAGCCAATCGAGTTGGGGTAGAAACTGGAGAAGAGCATACACTTAGTTTTTATGGCTCCTCATTCATTGCGGGTTCAATGGGTGAACTTCTTCAGACCGCACCAAGAGATGAGGAATCTATCTTGTTACAGTCGTTTGATCTGGAAACGCTCAGAATACAACGACAAAGCTGGGGTGTTTTTCGTGACCGCAGACCAGACCTGTATGAACCAATACTGAGCTTGGAAGGAAGGGTGAAGCAACACTCTTGAATCTCTTCGGGAAAGAAATGATCTTGAATTTGAAGGGTGTTCTCATAGCTTACTAATTTTGTGATCTTATAATTTGGATTAAAAATATCGGCTCTCACACAGAAGGATCTAAGGAGTTGGTATGTGTAAAATATTGTTTGCGCTAACACTGGTCTTATCGGCAACTGGTTTTTTTCTAGTTTGGCAGGAACAAGGTTCGTCGCGAGCCGCCAACAAAATGGGTGGTCCAAAAACCTTACTAGATGAACTAAAGGTTGAGGAGTTGGCGACACTGCGGATCAGCACTGTGGATCAAGACTTTGAATTGAGGCAAGTCGATGAGACATGGCGAGTTGGGGAATCGGACAGGCCTGCTGAGAGTCAACAGGTTCGCAAATTACTATTGGCTCTGTTGGAAACTAAAGTAGGTGACGTAGTGACCAGTAATCCTGAGCGACATCCTCGACTGGAATTAGTTGATCCGGAAGCTGGAGGTAACGGCACTGCAAAGCGTCTGGAGTTGATAGATCAGCAGCAACGATCGGTGCTACAACTTTTGATTGGAAAGCCAAGAGAACAGGGTGACGGGCAATACATCCGGTTTTTTGGTGAAGAAACGGCTTTTCTAATTGCAGAGCAACTCCCCCTTGAGGATTCAGAAGTCGGCTGGATGCAGAAAAATCTCTTCTCTTTGGATGATGCTTCCATTCAAGTCCTAAAAATCGAAACACCAGGGGGTGTTGAATACAGCTTGGAACATAACGCAGAAGCTACTGATAAGTGGAAGCTGTCAGATCAGCAAGCTGTCGAACAACTCAACACTTCTATGGTAGAACGGATGGCTAGTGCTTTGCGCAGTCTAGAGTTTGATGCCTTGAAGTCCGCTAAAACTCCACCTGAAGAAGTTGGCCGCAATGAGATCTTTCAAGTCACAGGAACTTTTAGCGACGGTAGAGTTCTGAAGATGTCGATAGGTGCAACAGAGGTTGCTGAACAGCATTGGATCAGTCTTTTGTTAAGGAGCAACAGCGATAATCAAACGATGAATCAGGAAATAGAGCTGCTGAATCAGCAGACGGAGCCATGGATCTTTGCAATCTCTGCCTATTCGATTCAAGCTTTGTTGAAAGATCGCTCTGCTTTGTTGGAGCAGAAGTAGTGGCACTGCAGATGATAGAGGGCCATACGGAACTGAGCTTCCAGTATGCTCGAGTCAATGGTCAAGAAGAGACTCTGTTAGAATTTTTGCTCCGACGCTTTCGTTACTATGGTCCAAAGGAGTGGGGAGATCATATTAAATCCGGCCATCTATTGGTGGATGGTCAGCAAGGGAAGGCAGGACAAAAGCTGCGAAACAACCAACGGGTGGTCTATCTACGTCCTGATTCGCTTGAACCTTCTGTGGATGCCGATTATCAGGTACTCTTTGAAGATGAGTGGCTAATCGGTTTGAATAAGTCTGGAGACCTTCCAACCAGCCCTTCAGGTAGGTACTTCAAGAATACACTCATGCACCTTGTTCGCGAGCGCTTTGGTTGGCAGAAACTCTATACGATCCATCGTCTAGATCGAGAGACCAGCGGAGTCGTATTATTTGCCAAGACTCATCAAATGGCTCAGCAGATGGCGGCTTTGTTCCGTGATAAGCAAATCCGCAAGGAATACCGTGCAGTCGTCACCGGTTCATTACCCGAGGAAGAAATGCTGATCTCGAAACCTATTGGGCCAGACCTATCTAGCTCCATTCGGATTAAGCAATCGGTTTGTGAGGACGGAAAACCAAGTGAGACACGCTTTCGCAAGTTACAAACTATTGGAGGGTGTGCTTACCTGCAAATTCATCCGATGACTGGGCGGACCCACCAGATTCGTGTACATGCGGCAGCTAGTGGATTCCCAATTGTTGGAGACAAGCTTTATGGACTGCCAGAGAAAGATTTTTTGCGTTGGCTGGAAGAAGGAGAAGCTTTTCTAAAAGCTAGGAACTTACCGAACCGCCACCTCTTGCACGCCCACCAGATTGATTTCGTTCATCCCCAAACAAATCAGCAGATTTGCCTGTTGGCATCAGATGAAAAAATGCTTCTTCATCTTCCTGCCGAGGAAGAACTAAGCCACTAAACACCCGTTGAGGTAGTATGCCAAATGTTCGTGAGATTGCTCAGTATTGGGCAGAGACCAATTGCTTTGATGGACCGACGCGTGAAGAAGCAAAACTATTGCTGGAAACAGCAACAGAAGAAGAATTGATGGATCGTTTCGGGACAACCTTGGAGTTTGGTACAGGTGGTCTGCGTGGGGTAATGGGAGTTGGTCTGAACAGGATGAACCGTTACGCCGTTATGCAGGCTACAGAAGGTTTGGCTCGCTACATTGAGAAGCGCCAAGAAATAGATGCATCAGGAGTTGTGATTGGCTTTGATTCGCGAAACAATTCAGAGGTGTTCGCCCGTGCTGCAGCTGAGGTTTTGGCTAAGCACGGTATCCAAGTTTATCTATTTCGTGACATCGTTCCTACACCGATGGTCTCTTATGCCTTGCTGCAAAAAAAAGCAGTAGCAGCGATCATCCTGACCGCGAGTCATAACCCACCTGAATACAATGGCTACAAAGTGTACTGGAAACATGGAGGTCAGATTATCCCACCAGATGATGAGATGATTATCGATGAGGTCCGTAGTGTAGACGACATTGCGGAGATTCCTCAGATGGATTTCGAAGAAGCTTTACAGCAAGGTCGTATTGAGTGGATTGAAGATGACATTGATCTGGAATATCTAGAAAATTTGCTTCCACTGAGTTTCGGTAAGCCGTCTCAGAACGAGCAGTTGGGAGTGATCTACACCCCACTTCATGGAACTGGAGGCCGGCTTGTTCCACGCTTGCTGAAGGAACGTGGTTTCACCAACGTGCACTGCGTTGCGAGTCAAATGATTCCTGATGGAAACTTCTCAACAGTACTTTCTCCAAACCCTGAGGATGCAGCGGCCTATGAACTACCAATAGCGGAAGCTCAGGTGGAACATCAGCTAATTCTTGCCAACGATCCCGATGCTGATCGCCTTGGTGTGATGGTTCGGAATAATAAACAGGAATGGGTTCGGCTGAATGGGAATCAGATCGGTGCTCTCTTACTAGATTTTGTACTCGGGGTTCTGCAAGAGAGTGGAAAGCTGCCAGAGAATGGTCTCTACATCGGATCGATCGTGACATCTCCTCTGGGTAAGCGTATTGCTGAACACTATGGTTTGGCCGTGAAAGAAGTTCTCACAGGTTTCAAATGGATTTGGTCTGTGGCTCTCCAGGCAGAATCGGAAGGCCAGAAATTCCTCTTCGGAATGGAGGAGAGTCATGGTTATTTGATGGGAAATCACACAGGTGATAAGGATGGTGTCTGGGCTGCGATGGCTTTTGCAGAAATGGTAGCCTCACTCAAGGCTCAGGGTAGTAGTCCAATCCAGCGCTTGGAAGAATTGTATCAGCAATATGGCTTTCATCTGGACTCTCTGCACAATCAAAATTTTCTTGGTCTTGAGGGCAAGCAACAAATGGAAGTGACACTTTCACAACTCCGTGAGAACCCACCGGAGCAGCTGGCAGCCTTGAAAGTCGAACGGATCATCGATCTACTTACTGACCAAGTGTGTATTCCTGGAAGTCCTGAGATACAGGTTGGACCCGGCTTACCAAGGTCGAATGTGATTATTCTGGAACTGGAGCAGAGCGCACGAGTAATCGTTCGTCCATCAGGTACAGAGCCGAAAGTAAAATACTATTTCAATTTGAGTGGAGAGAGAGAAGAGCTGCAAGTAAGATTGGCCCAGCTTAAAGCATCACTGGGTCTTAGTACATGAGACTCTTCCTCTTTTTGCTGATAGCAGTAGGGCTTTGGTCTCAAGGATTACAGGCTCAGGGTGTTGTTTCAGAACGTGGTCAGGCTGCTGTTCGGGTTTACAATGAAAATTATGTCCGAGCTCGCGAGTCGGCAATTGCAATTGCCAAGAAAGATATTCTGACCCGAACGATGACTCAATTTCTGAAACCCGAAGACTTGGAACAGCTTTACCCTGTTTTGGAGAATCGGTTACTCAACGAACCTGATTCATTTATCGAGTCAACTAGAGTGATCGAAGAATTTGCTGATGATAAGGCTCAGGAATTCTTCGTTATCATGGAGGCCCGCCTTTATCGCTCCAGAATTATAGGAGGTCTACAGCAACTGGCAATTCAACTGCAAAATGATCTCACGCAACCAGTTTCTATTCGGTTACGTTTTGATGAGAGCGAGTGGTTTGTTAAGGCGGATCAAGAAAAATTGCTGAAGAGCATGTTGCAGCGCCGACTTGCTCCCTATCGGATTTTTCTCAGTGAAGAACAGGAAAATCCTGATGCCCCAGTCTTCGACCTACGCTTTAGTAAAGCTGCACAACAACTTTTGAATGAGAATTTCAATTCTGCCACCGTCGGTATCCAATTGCTGCTAAAAAACCAAAGTCAAACACTTGGGGAGGTTTACGCACAACGCTTGATCAGCAATCGAAATGCAGGCTTTGTGATTGCTGTTTTGTTGGATCAATTAATGTTGGATTGGGCTCCTCTCATTCGAGATCTTCGCCAATTGCAACGAAAAGATGATGAACAGCTCCGGCTTGAAGTGTTGAATGCTCCTTCTGCAGACATGGAAGATGAACTCATTAGATCAGTGGGGAGGCAGATCGGTTGGAATCAACCAACGTTACACATGCTCACACCCTATAGTGTTGTTTACCAAGGGAGGCCAGAACAACAGCATTCAGCAATTTTTGAGTCTCTACAGGAGTTCCAAGAGTCTCGATTTCGTTCTAGAGAGCTTGGCCAGGACCAATCTACTATCTTTTGGCGTCTTGATTGGAACGAATCTCTGCAATCTTTGAATAAAGCGCTTGCAAACCCACTTGATTGGCCAGAGACGAAGCCCGTCATTGATTGGATTTTACCTGAAAACCAGCAGGGAATCTTTTATTTACCGATACAGTCCTTGGTTTATGCAGAGTTGTCTAACCGTGTAAGCAGCCACTGGTTGTTTCTTAAGTTGCCCAAAGAGGTCAAAGCAAATTGGCAAATATCTTGGGATGTGCTTGGAAGTACAAAACTACAGCCAGAAATTTTCCTTCTTGACTCCAAGCGCAAGCGCATACATCAGCAATTGATGATGAAAAAAAAAGCAATTA
Organism: SAR324 cluster bacterium; assembly: GCA_029245725.1. NCBI lineage: Bacteria > Deltaproteobacteria > SAR324 cluster bacterium. The sequence continues at coordinate 22,328 of JAQWOT010000038.1, forward strand.
CAATTAATTACGAAAATATACCAGAAAATGGGAAATTATTTCTAAGGATTTCAGACGAAATTGGCTATATTAAATCGTCTGTTGGTGGGTACCAAAGTTTTCGATACGTAATACGTGTAGAAAAGAAATGATCTCAGGAATTTGAAGGGCTTTGTAAGATCATGGAAGGCCGTCAGTCTGTTGTTGTTGGTGAATATCTTCACCTGATCTACCGAATCCAAGGAATGGGTCGGGTGGTGAAAGCTTCTACGCTGGTTCAAAGATTAGATAGTAGTCCCTCTACTGTTCATGCAACACTACGTCGGTTGGAACGTGACGGATTAGTGAATCTCAATGATCGTAAAGAAATTGAACTGACTGAGGAGGGAAAAGAAAGTGCTGCGGGTATTGCCCATCGCCATAATCTCGCAGAATATTTTCTTTGGCATGAATTAAAAATTCCATGGTATCTAGTCCACACACACGCACACAGTTTAGAGCATGCGATCACTCCTTTGGTTGCTACTCGCCTAGAAAAATATCTTGGGCACCCGAAATTTTGTCCTCATGGGTCTCCGATGCCCGGGATCAAACACCCTCACACATCTCTACTGAACCTAAGCGAAGTTTCAACAGGTACAAAAATCGAAGTTGTAATGCTGGACGAGTCTATTGAAGACGAGGAAGATCTCCTCAAATATCTACAAGATTCTCTGGTGATGCCAGGGCAGAAGCATATTGTTCAGGAACGAATTGACGTGGCCCACACGATGCTCTTGCAGTCTGAGAATGGACTGGCAAATCTTCCTTATGACATCGCGGCTTTAATTAGCGTACGCGAAATTGCTGACAACGACTCCTTTTCTTTTGATCCTTCCTAACAATTTTCATATTATCTTCAAACATCGCTTGACATCCTTAGTGAGGATTTATATTCTCATAAGCTTTCGCGAGTTATCGTGAGTTCTTTGAGAGTCGATGTGAGGCGAGGCGAACTTCAGGGTGTTTTAAGACTCGGGGTTTGCTGTTAATAGAAGGAGCCCTGAAGTCTGTTAATAGACTTTGAGTAGAAAACAAGTATCAAACACAAGAGTTTGATCCTGGCTCAGAACGAACGCTGGCGGCATGCTTCATACATGCAAGTCGAACGTGAAAGGCCTTCGGGTCGAGTAAAGTGGCGCACGGGTGAGTAACGCGTAGATAATCTGCCCCGCTG